>NZ_PSWB01000030.1:0-38328 GCF_002931865.1 Rathayibacter sp. AY1C7
GCAGTCCGTAGACGGGGAACAGCACGTGCATGACGGTGTTGGCCCACGGCAGCGCCACTCCGCCCGCCGACCCCGAGCCGCCGCGTGCGCATCCTCGCCGTCGGAGCCGCGCTCGCCCTCGCCGCCGCGCTGCTCCCGGCGCAGGCCGCCGCCGCCGCCACTCCCGCCACCCTCTCGGTGCTGAGCCTCGGCGACTCCATCACCCAGGCCTACGGGACCTGCGGCTCCTTCGCGGACTGCCCCCGCAACAACTGGTCCACCGGCACCAGCTCCTCCGTGAACTCCTTCGCCTCCCGCTTGCGGACCGCGCTCCCCGGCACCACCGTCACGACCGCGAACTTCGCCACCACCGGCGACGTCGTCGCGCAGGTCCCCTCGCGGATCGACGCCGCGGTCGCCGCCGGCGTGCGGCCGGACGTCGTCACCCTGCTCATCGGCGGCAACGACCTCTGCTCGCCCGACAACCGCGTCGCCTCCGACGGCTACACGATGACCCCGGCGAGCACGTTCCGCACCGGAGCCTCCGCCGCGATCACGAAGATCCGCACCACGTGGCCCTCCGCCCGCATCGTCCTCTCGTCGATGCCGAACGTGGCCTCCGAGTGGTCGGTCGTGAAGACCGGAGTCGGCGCGCTCGTCTGGGCGGGCGGCGACCTCTGCCGGACCACGCGCGGCGTCAGCTCCACCGGCCGCAGGCTCAGCAGCACCGCCGCTGCCGCCTCCGCCGCTGCCGCGAAGACGCGGACGACGCAGTACAACACCGCGCTGCAGACGGCGTGCAGCGCCGCCGGTCAGCTCTGCGACTGGGACGGCGGAGCGCTCACCGCGACCCCCGTCACCAGGGGCCTGATCGGGACCACCGACTACTTCCACCCGAGCGTCGCGGGTCAGGCGAAGATCGCCTCGATCCAGTGGGCGGCGTCGAACTTCTCGAAGTAGCGGCCTCCGGAGCGGCCGCTCACGCGTCGAGCGGCCGCTCACCCTCGCGGCGGCGACGCTGCTCCTCGGCGAGCCGCGCGTAGTGCGCCTCCTCGCGCTCGAGGTCGGCGAGCTGCTCCTCGGTGCTCTTCGGAGCGGGCCGCACCACCATCGGCGGCGGCGCCTGCTTCCGGCGGCGGGGCACTCGGCCGCCCGGCACGAAGGATCCGCCGTCGCCGCGCTTCCAGTCGTGCCCGAGCAGGAACCACAGCGAGACGCCGATGAGCGGGAGGAAGAAGATCAGCAGGATCCACACGATCTTGGGCAGGTTCTTGATGATGTTGTCCGGCTGCCGTACGACGTCGACCAGCGCGAGCACGGTCAGGACGATGATCAGCAGCGAGAAGACGAACCCCATGCAGACGAGGGTACGACGCCGCCGCGCGAGCAGAGTGCTACTCGGAGAGTCGCATCACGACTCCGGCGTCGAACACTCCGCGGTCCGCTCCTTTCCTCTCGCGCACCGCTTCGACCTCGCTCCAGGCCACTCCGAGCTCCGACGCGAGCGCATGCAGGACTTCCGCGACGTCCGCCAGCTCTTCGACGGACGGGGCAGCCAGGACCTCGTCGCATTCCTCCTTCAGCTTCGCCAGGAGCCAGGCCCGCCGCTCGCCGGCATCGACGGATCTGAAGCGCGCGTCGACACCGAGACCCCAAAGCAGTGCCGGTACACCGTCTCGGACGAGCTTCTCCCTCGTCATGTCAGCAGCCGGACGAGCTCTGATGCTGACGCGACGGACCCGCCCGCGTCGACGTCGGGGGCCCGGAGAGCGTCGACTGCACCACGGACATCGCTCCACGGAGGACGGTCTCCGGTCACATCGACGGCCGGGCCCCATCGAGTACCCTCCGCTGAAAGTGGACCGAGCACCTTCCCCCACCCCGACAACTCCACCCGATACCCGTTCGAACGCCTCTCCGGATTGTGACCTGGAAGAATGACGGCTGGCACCCCTGATGCCACGCACGTCGTCGCGATTCCATGTCCTCCGTGATGCACGACGGCAGCCAGCTCCGGAAACACTTCTTCGAGATCCCAGAGAGCCGCGACGTGGATGGCGTCCGGGACATGTCGATATGAATCCGCTGACGCCTGGTCTCCGGTCGCCACATAGATTTCTCCTTCCCAGTTCTCGAAAGCGTGCAGGAACTCCGAGTCGATTCCTCCTACCGTCCGATAGAACAGCAACCCGGATCCATGCAGACCCGCTTTGACCGGTCCGAGAACGCCAGTGAAAACCACTTCTCTCATACCGACGCGGCTCTCCATTACGTCAAGACTCGGCGCACTCGGTATTGCGATCAGCCCGCGTTCGAACAGTTCTCGAACATCTCGATCGACCAGGGGAAGCCCTCGCCGCCCAAGAGCCTCGTTGACCGCCATGAGCGGTCCGGTCCAGATCTCGGACACTCCCTCGCCCTGATAGCGGTAGCCGACGAGCTGATTGTCTTGGCATAGCGTGACGATCGGGATGGAGAGCGAAGCGCAAGCTACGATCATCGACAATCGGTTATCGTTGATCACCCGGTCCGGCCTGAACCGCTGGAGCACAGCGACGTCAGCAACGACTGCTTTATCGAACACGCCAGGATCTCCCCATTCTGCCCATGGGTCGATGTCTGCGACACCTTCGCGGTAATAGGCCGTCGTGAAGATTCCCGCCTTCGAGACCAATCGATCGTGCACCGCATTCTGCCGACCGAGTAGAACACAGTCCCAACCCGCGGAGTGAAAAGCCCGACCTATGGCTACCAGGCGCGTGACGTGGCCGTTCCCCCTTCCCCACGAGACATGCAGTACAACGGGGCGCTTCATGTCGCCCTCGCAAACCGAAAATTCTCAACGAGCGCGACGACAGTCGAATGCGATGCAGCGGCGACCAGGCCCACCTCTTCTCCCGCGAGAGCGAGTTCCCAGTCGGCGAGATCTGGAGTTGCGTTCGCTCGCGCGATCACCGTACGCAGGTGATGCGGAGGAAGAGAGCGCGTCAATGGCGCGACGACCTTTTCGTGCGCATTGCCGATGACAACGTAGCCATCGACATCGCTACCAAGGGCTAGGACGTCTCGCCATGATGAGATCTCGATCTCTTGCGCTATTCCTGCATAGCCCCGCAGGTCTAGGGCGCCGGGGATCATGTGGACGTGCATGTGATGACAGAGGCGCTCTCCAGGACGACTTCGAAGACAGTGACCGGTACGCCCGTGCTCGAACAGAACGTAGTCCCCGAACTCTGCACAGATGCGCTTACCGAGGTCGGCCTCCAATGCGTCGAGCCGCTCTGCCGCCTGCGCATCCATGTCTGCGGCCGATGGATAGTGCTCGGTTGTGTAGATGAGGAGGTGACCCTGCCGAAGGGGAGCTGGATCAGAACAGACCGCGAGTCCGTCTTCCTCCCACACTCGACGCGGATTCGACCTGCAGAAGACGCATTCGGGGTCCCAGGTGACCGACATTCTTCATCATTTCCTTTCGCTCGAACTCGATGAGATGGACTGGACTGCGGCAAGTGCTAGATCGACCTCATTTGTCGTAGTTCTCGGCCCGAAACTCACCCGGACAGTCCCGCCATCGCCTGTGCCGAGAGTCTCGTGGGCCAGAGGAGAGCAATGCAGTCCGGCGCGAACGAGAATGTCGAAGCGTTCTTCGAGGAGCGAAGCAGCAACACTCGGGGTCACACGGTTCATCCGGAACGACACCACTCCGACAGGTTCTTCGGCGCTGGGCGATTCGATGAGGGTGACCGCGCCACCACCACTGAGACCAGTAACGAATCGTTCTCGCAAATCGGTTGCTCGACGCCGCCTTCTGGCGATCTCGGCCCCGTCCAACAGCCTCAGAGCCGCGCCTAACCCGGCGATTCCGATCCCATTCTGTGTTCCCGCCTCTTGCGACCAGGGCAGCCAGCAGGGATGATCCCGACTTTCAGAACGTCCACCCGATCCGCCGGTGACGAAAGGCGACAACCGGACACCTTCTCCGACAACAGCGCCACCAACACCCAAAGGTCCCCCCAAACCCTTGTGCCCAGCGAACACCAGCACGTCCGCAAGACCCGCGTCGACATCAAGGTACCCAAGCGCCTGCGCCCCATCCACGGCGATGAAAACACCGGCCTCTCTGCAGATTTCAGAGATTTCACGGATCGGAAGCACTGAACCGGAGACGTTGGAGGCCCAGGTGACAATGACCCCGGCGACTCCGCCGGCAAGCAGTTGCTCCTGCAGTCGATCGAGATCGAACGGTCCGCTGGTCGAGGGCGGAATGATCTCATGCCTGACCGAACCCTCCTGCGCCGCTGCATGAAGTGGCCGAACCACTGAATTGTGTTCGAAAGCGGACGTCAGGACGCGGCCCCCGATCGAGCCCAGGTGGTGCACAACCGCATTGAGAGACATCGTTGCATTCAGCGAGAAGGTCACCCGCTCCGGATCGATGCATTTGACCAGATCTGCTAGCGACTCACGAGCTGCCCAGACTTGGCCCTCAGCCCAAGCGGATAGCCGGTGCCCCGACCTGCCTGGGCTTGTTCCACGTTCAGCATAGGATTTCATGGCGTCCACTACATGATGCTCCTTGGGAAAAGACGTGGCCGCAGAATCGAGATAAATCACTCCGCACCTCTTCGTGTGGGTCTTCGTCGGTTCGATGTGATGATGAACATATATCCCACAGCCATCCACGCCGACGACTGGCACGAAATGACACTCGCCGCGCCTGGCTCTGTGAGAGCTGGACAGCGGGCGAGCCTTGGCGCCACGTCTGCGCGTGCGCTTGGTGTTCACGACCCGAGGGGTGCCACGCGCGCCACACTCTGGTCGCCGAAGGGCACAGCCTGCTACGGTCTCGCACATCGAATTGCGAAGTCACAAGCGAACTGACGTGAAGCGATCACTCCTTTACCGCGTCATCGCGGAGTGCAGTCCGCAACGTACAATGAGGGCCGGCTCTGCGATGCCTCCAGGTACGCGAGAAAGGATGAAGGCATGTCAGGACCGTTGATCTTCCCGCAGAAAGCAGACGGTGTTTCTCCGGAGGTTTCAGTCGTCGTTCCGACCTATGACCGCCCTGACGAGTTGAGAAGAACTCTGACGACATTAGCGCAACAAGAGGCGTCGTTCACCTATGAGGTCATCGTCGCAGACGACGGCTCTTCGAGCGATACCGTTGCGGTCGTCAAGGCCTTCGAACACGCAATTGACATCTCATACACTCGCCAACGAGACGACGGGTTCCGCCTGAGCGCGGTAAGGAATCTCGGCGCGCGAGCATCTCGGGGCAGAACACTGATCTTCCTCGATTGCGGCACTCTCGCGGGCGAGAACCTGATTCAGTCCCATGCGGCGAACGTGGAAGTCGGTAAACGCAGTACAGCAGGGCCGACCTACGGCTGGGACTTCTCTGGCGAAGATGCCCATGCATTCCGTTCTCTTGTCAGCGGCCCGGACTGGCGCACAAGACACATGGAGATGGCTACGCGGCCCGGCTACGCTGATTACAGATCGGACAAGTGGTTGGATGTCGATGTCCGGCGGGTTCCGCTGGCGGTCCCCTGGCGTTTCTACTGGGGACGGAACATTGCAGTGGCGCGATCGGATTTCTTCTCCGCGGGCGGTTTCGACGAGCGCTTCTCAACTTATGGAGTCGAAGATGTGGAGTTCGGCTACAGGCTATGCCGGATGGGCCTTTCTCTTCACTGGATAGAGGACGCGTGGGGCGTAGAACTGCCGAGCATCTCCGAAAATACAGCCGAACAAGCAAGAAGCAATCGAGCTAACCTGGAACAGTGGGCCGATCGATGTGTCGATATGGAAATCGAGTTCTTCATCTGCAACAGGCCCCTGGCGCAATTGGAGCAGCCCGAGTGGGAGCGCGTCGCGAGGTGGGCTCGAGATTCAACGAACAGCCGAGCTGACCTGCAGATCCTTCGTCAGCATCCGAACGACACATCGATGCTTTTCGTCGGACTGATGTCTGAAGTAGCTCATTCACAGTCCGTCGTCGCGCTCGGGCCGGGTTTTCCCATTGCGTCCGAACATCCGAGCGGCTGGTCGACTGCACGGCGACCGGTCAATCTCAACGCGATCGGGATCCGATGCGGTTTCGCCGAACGCGAATTCGACATGGTGTACCTGAGCGATGCGATGGCGCCCCTGGCTGCAGTGTGGGGTGAGCATCTTCTGGCCACGGCCCGGAGGTGCGGGAAGGACCTGTTGCTGGGGCGCGGTCTCGCCGCGACATTTCAATCAGCGGGGATAGGGTCGGACGGCTTTTAGGTGAGAGATATTCAGTGGCGCGCATCAGTTTCGGATCGCAACGACCCGGGCGACATCGAGGATCCACCTTCGTCCGCCCGCGCCAACTAGACCGGTCAGCGACTAAGGAGGAACCACTGTCTGGCGCTCGCGTCCCACAATCCGTCGCCCTGACCCTGCTGAGCAACGCGACCGTCGGAGGCCTCACGAGCGTAGCCGTTCCCGTCTCCCTCGACTCGGCCGGTCACTCAAAGGGCGAGATCGCCGTGTTCTTTCTCGTCAACGCGGCCGCCGCCATCGTCTACAACACCCTGCTCGTCCCTACAGTTCGCCATCACGGGTACCCGCGCAGCGCATTGGTCCTGACCTGCGCAGCCGTCCCGGTCGCCCTCCTTGCACTCCGCGCGACCGCAGGTACATTCGTGCTCGTCATGCTGAGCGGCGTTCTCCTGCTCCTCGTCAGCACGATCGTCCCGCAGATCTTCGGCCGCGTCGCCGCGCAGCTGAGTGACGACGAACAGATCGCCGCGGTCACGCGTCTTCGGCTGATGACGGTCGGCGGATACATCCTCGGCCTCGTCATCTACTCGGCCGTGTCCGCGCTCGGGCTCGATCCTCTCTTGATCGCCTCCGTGTTCGGCGGCATCACGATGATCGGTGCGACCTGCAGACCATTCGCTGGACGCGCGTTCCCGCGCGAGCACGATGGCGGAGAAGTCGGAACGCCTCGAGCGAGAAGCGGAGCGTTCTTCACTGCGCTTGTCCTCGTGGCGCTTCTCAAGTCGGCCGACACCCTTCGGGGGATCTATCTGCCGCTGTTCGCTGTCTCGTCCGGGCTCCGCCCTGCCGAGGTGCCTCCTTTGTTCCTGATATCGGCTCTACTGGAGTTGGCCGCGCTGCCTCTGCTCGGTCGGCTCAGCGCGGCCCGCGGCAGCGCCGTCACCCTCGTCGTGATCGCCCTCTTCGGGGTCGGATCGTTCTCGCTCCTGCTCCTCGCGACCACCTATCCGGTGCTGCTGCTGGCCCAGGTGCTCTACGCCGTAGTGGGCGTCGGCTTTCAGAGCACCGGCCTGGTCCTGCTCGGTCGAACGAGCAGGGGCGGAGTCGGCGCGGGCGCCAGCGCATACACGGCCGTGACGCAGGTCGGGACCGTCCTCGGAGCAGTGCTGCCGCTGATGGTCGAGGGCTACTCGTCCGGGATCTTCGTCATCGCGACCGTCCTGGTGGCGCTGGCCGGGATGCTGGCCGTCGCGCTGCGGGCGGTCGGCGGACGCTGGTGACGGCATCCGATCGCGCCAGCACACCGGCGACTCTTGCGCACCGGATGCTGACTTTCTCGCGAAGCGCTGAATCAGACCGATGCACGCGTCTCAGCCGTAGTTGCGCACCCCCGCCCGGCCCTTCCGCGCTCATGACACCATCGGATGATGACCGAGACGCCGCCCGCCCCCGCCTCGACACCGGTGAAGAAGCGCCTCACGGCCGCCCGTCTCGCCCTGATCGCCGGCCTCGTCCTCGCCGTCGCCGGCCTGGCCGCGCTCGCACTCGTGCCTCTGCAGTACGCGAACATCGACCGTCAGGGCTTCGACTACGTCTGCAGCGTCAGCCTCGGCGGTGTCCCGCCCGAAGCGGGAGAGCTCGTCCGCGGCTTCTGGTCGTGGTGGCCGCTCGGCGCAGCCTGTGAATGGAAGCTCCTCAACGGCACGACGGTCGTCGACCTCCCCGACTGGTCGACGACCGCCGTCGCGATCGTGGGCGCCGTCCTGCTCGTCGTCGGAGCGGCGCTCGCGATCGCGTCGCCGTTCCTCCGCCGCCGGAGCGCTCCGGCCGGGACCGCCTAGCGGTCGAAGAGGTTCCCGAGGTCGCCGAGCCCCGGCAGCTGGAAGTCGGAGCCGAACTCCGACACCTGCTCCCCCAGCCCGGACACGTGCTCACCCGCACCGGAGACGAACTCTCCCGCGCCGCCCGTGATGTCGCCGAAGTCGCCCAGGTCGCCGAACCCGCCGGCGAGGTTCTCGAAGTCCACGCCGAGGCCGGACGCCTGCGCGAGCAGCGGACCGGCGACGCTGCTGATCACGGCGCCGCCCGCGACCGCCGCGAGCAGTCCGCCCGCCGCGCCGAGCCCGATGCCCGCCGCCGCTCCGACGCCAGCACCCGCGAGGGCACCGCGGGTGCCCGGCTTCGAGAACATCTTCTTGAGGAACCCCGGATCGTTCGCCTCGCCGCGCGTCGCCGCGCGCGCCAGGTCCTCGGGGGCGGAGGACCGCGGCTGCTCGTTCGCGGGCAGCTCGTCGCGGAGCCGCGCCTCGACCTGTGCGCGCTGCGCCGTCGTCAGCTTCGTGAACGCGTCGCGGTGCACCTGCTCGAGCTGCTCCGGGTCGGCGGTCCGGAGGAGGTAGTCGTAGCGCGCGATCGCCGCGCGGTCCTCCTTGGTGACGACCGGCTGCTGCCCGGGCCGGGCGTCCTGAGGGCGCGCGGAGGGGCGCTGCGGCGACCCGTACTGCTGAGGCGGCTGGGCCTGCCCGCTCCGCGAGTCGCCCGTCACCTTGTCGGCAGCGGAGCGCACGAGGTCGCGCCAATCGGTCGTCCCGCTCGAGGACGAGCCCGAGCCACTCTTCGAATCGAGCGCCTTCGACGCCATGCCGAGAACGCGCTTGAACATGCTCACAGAGAACCTTCCGTCGAGTACCAGCCTCGATCATGGCGGCGCCGCCTGAGCGAAGGCCCGCGAGACGCCCTCAGAAGGCCGTGAGCGGTCGGCGCGGTGGGCGTCCCTCCGCGATCTCCTCCCCGTCCCTCGCCTGATCGAGGAGCTCGCGCACGCACCGCGGGCGGAGGGCGGCCCGCGACACCCAGCCGAGGAAGGGGATCTCGGATTCCGCCAGCCACTGCCTGCGGACGGCCGCCATGCGACCGGCTATCGCGAGCAGCGCGCTGAATCCCGCGAGTCGGCTTTTCGCGAACGCGTTCCGCTGAACGGAGAGGCTCAGGACGAGGACGGCCGCGAACGCGCGACGGAGCTCCTCGGTCGTGCGTCCCTTCCGCCGAGGAGTTCCGACCCGGGCAGGACCATCGAGGACTCGAACCGTCGGCGCCTCGACCAACACAGCTCGGAGTGCTGGGCGGGCGGCAGACCGTGGCGTCAGACGGAGCGACGGCGCGGTCTTCCGATGGACTGATCCCGATCGCGGATCGTGGTGCCCCTGGAGGGACTCGAACCCCCAACCTGCTCCTTAGGACGGAGTCGCTCTTCCATTGAGCTACAGAGGCTGGCCGAGCCAGTGTACCCGCCGGGCCCCGCCGCCCGCGAAGCGCCGACCGGCCGCCCACCACAACGCTCGCGAAGCACGCCACAGCCCTCGTCGCGCCGACCGAGCGGCACGCACCTCTTGACACGGACGACTCCCGCCTCCATGGTTAGTTACAACACCATCCAACCACCCAACCCAGCACCGAAGGAGCCCGCGTGGACGACTCCCGCCCGCTCTTCCTGCAGATCGCCGAGCAGATCGAGAACGACATCATCGACGGCGCGCTGCCGGAGGAGTCGCAGGTCCCGTCGACCAACGAGTTCGCCGCGTTCCACCGCATCAATCCGGCCACCGCCGGCAAGGGCGTGAACCTGCTCGTCGACGACGGGGTGCTCTACAAGAAGAGGGGGATCGGCATGTTCGTCGCCGAGGGGGCGCGCGACCGGCTGGTCGAGAAGCGCCGCACGCAGTTCCGCGACCAGTTCGTCGCTCCGCTGCTCGCCGAGGCCGCCAAGCTCGGCCTCAGCACCGAGCAGCTCGCCGACATGATCACAGAAGGGGGATCGCGATGAGCGCGGTCATCGAGGTCCACGACCTCACCAAGCACTACGGACGCATGCGCGCCGTCGACGGCATCGGCTTCGCGCTGGAGGAGAACCGCATCCACGGCCTCCTCGGCCGCAACGGCGCGGGCAAGACGACGCTGATGTCGCTGCTCACCGGCCAGGAGTTCGCCAGCTCGGGCGAGATCCGCGTCTTCGGGCAGTCGCCGGTGGAGAACGCCGCCGTCCTCTCCCGCACCTGCTTCATCAAGGAGAGCCAGAAGTACCCGGACGACTTCAAGGTGAAGCACGTCCTGCGCAGCGCTCCCTGGTTCTTTGACGGCTGGGACGAGGCGTTCGCCCGCGAGCTCGTCGAGGACTTCCGCCTCCCGGTCGACCGCAAGATCAAGAAGCTCTCCCGCGGACAGCTCTCGGCGATCGGAGTGATCGTCGGTCTCGCCTCCCGCGCCCCGCTCACGTTCTTCGACGAGCCGTACCTGGGGCTGGACGCCGTCGCCCGGCAGCTGTTCTACGACCGCCTCCTCCAGGACTTCGCCGAGCACCCGCGCACGGTCGTCCTCTCCACCCACCTCATCGACGAGGTCAGCAGCCTGCTCGAGCATGTCCTCGTCATCGACCAGGGCCGCCTCGTCGTGGACAGCGACGCGGAGGAGCTGCGGGGTGCCGCGGCGACGGTCATCGGACCCCGGCAGGCCGTCGAGTCGTTCACCGCCGGCCGCGAGGTCATCGCCCGCTCCGCTCTCGGCAGCCGCGCCTCGGCCACGCTCCCCCGGCTCGACGACGCCGGCCGCGCCTCCGCCGCCCGCCACGGGCTCGAACTCGAGTCCGTCCCCCTCCAGCAGCTCGTCGTCCAGCTCACCACCGGGAAGGCCTCGGAATGACCGCCCTCACCGGCGCCCCCGCGCGCCACGACACCGCCGCCGGCCGCCTCGGCAGCATCGTCCGCCTGCACTTCGCGAACCCCGCCACCATCCTCTACACGCCGCTGATCATCACGGCCGTCATCCTGTCGGGCAACCTGGTCGTCTGGTGGCTGATCCTCCGCGGGCTCGACTCCGGCGAGCGCCTCGAGGCGCAGGAGGGGATGACCTACTCCGGTGCGTCCTTCTTCCTCTTCGTCTACATGATGGTCGTGGCCGTCCAGTCGGTGAACGTCACCTTCGGCCTCGCCCTCGGCTACGGCGCCACCCGCCGCGACTTCTCCCTCGGCACGGCCCTCACCTTCGTCGCCCTCTCGGTCTTCTACACCGGCGTCTTCGTGGTCCTCGGGATCGTGGAGCGGGCGACCGACGGCTGGGGCTTCGGCGGCAGCTTCTTCCGCTCGATCTACTTCGGCGGGGACTCCGTGGGCGAGCAGGCCGTCGCGGTGCTCTGCGCCCTGCTCTTCTTCTTCTTCATCGGAGCGGCGACGGCGGCGGTCTACGTGCGCTGGCGCCAGCGCGGGATGCTGCTCTTCTTCGGGATCCTCGGCGCCCTCCTGCTGGCCGTGATCACCCTCCTCACGCTCACCGAGAACTGGCCCGCCGTCGGCTCCTTCTTCGGGAGCGTCGGATACGCGGGCGGCTACGCCCTCTCGCTCATCCCGACCGCGATCGCCGGAGTCGCGGGCTGGGCGATCCTCCGCCGCGCCACCCCGCGCAGCAGCTGACACCACCGCCACCGATCCGAGAGGACCGACCATGACCGCCCCCGCCCGCCACTCCGCCTCCCCGCGGAGGATCCTCTCCGTCCTGAGGCTCCACCTCGCCCACCCCGGGACGGTCCTCGGCTGGCCGCTGCTCGTCCTGCTCGCCGTCCTCGCCGGCAACCTCGTGATCTGGTGGCTCGTCCTCCGCGGGATCGGGGCCGAGCGGGGCGGCGGCGACTCGGGCATCCTCCTCGTGGGGCCGGGGATGCTGATCGTCGTCTTCCTCTTCATCGGCTCCATCCAGGCCACGACCGCCACCTTCGGGCTGGCGCTGAGCTACGGAGCGACCCGACGCGACCACGTCCTCGGCAGCGCCCTCGCCTTCGCGGCCCTGTCGGTGCTCTGGGCGGCGATCGTCGTGGCCCTCGGGGCGATCGAGGAGGCGACCGGGGGCTGGTGGCTGGGCGGCGCGCTCTTCCTCGCCTCTCCCCTCGACGGCCCGTGGCTCGAGCGCTTCGTCGTCCTGCTCTGCTCGCTCCTCGCCGCCTTCGCCCTCGGCGGAGCAGCGGGCGCGGTCTTCCTCCGCTGGCGGGAGCGCGGAGTGACGGCCTTCCTCCTCGCCCTCGGAGCGGTGGCACTCGCGGTGGTCGTCGTCGTCGCTCTCGCCGGGGGCCGGCCGGTCGTGGTGGACGTCCTCGAGAGCGCGGGCACCGCCGGAGCCGCCGCTCTGCTCCTCGTCCCCGCCGCCCTGCTGACGGCGGTCGGCTCGCTGGTCCTCCGCCGGGCGACGCCGCGCGGCTGACCCCCTCCTGAGCCGGGCCTGCAAGGCCCTTCCGCCCCGGGCGTCCGGATGCCAGCGTGGGCACATGGCCGACTCCCCCGCTCCGTCTCTCCTTCCCGTCCCCGAGCACAGCTGGATCGCGCGACCCGCCGACGCCGAGCTGACCCAGGACACTCTCGACACGGTCGACGCCTGGTGGCGCGCCGCGAACTACCTCGCGGTCGGGCAGATCTACCTGCTCGCGAACCCGCTCCTGAAGACCCCGTTGAGCCGCGAGGACATCAAGCCCCGCCTGCTCGGCCACTGGGGCACCACCCCCGGCCTCAACCTGATCTACGCGCACCTGAACCGCGCGATCCGCGAGCGCCGCCAGCCGACCCTCTACATCACCGGTCCCGGCCACGGCGGACCGGGCATGGTCGCCAACGCCTACCTCGACGGCACCTACAGCGAGATCTACTCCCACATCGACCAGTCGGAGGAGGGGCTGCGCCGCCTCTTCCGCCAGTTCAGCTTCCCCGGGGGCATCCCAAGCCACGCCGCCCCCGAGACTCCGGGCAGCATCCACGAGGGCGGAGAGCTCGGCTACGCGCTGAGCCACGCGTACGGAGCGGCCTTCGACAACCCGGACCTCCTGGTCGCGGCGGTCGTCGGCGACGGCGAGGCCGAGACCGGCCCGCTCGCCACCAGCTGGCACTCCAACAAGTTCGTGAACCCGCTCACCGACGGCGTCGTCCTGCCGATCCTGCACCTCAACGGCTGGAAGATCGCGAACCCGACCGTCCTCGCCCGCATCCCGCAGGAGGAGCTCGACAGCCTCCTCCGGGGCTACGGCCACGAGCCGTTCCTCGTCGAGGGCGGCTTCGACGGCGAGGACCCGATGCGCGTGCACGAGCGGTTCGCCGACGTCCTGGACACGGTGCTCGACCGCATCGCGGCGATCAAGGAGCGCGCCGCAGCCGGCGACCTCTCACGCCCGGCCTGGCCGATGATCGTGCTGAAGACCCCGAAGGGCTGGACCTGCCCGACCGAGATCGACGGCGTCCAGGTGGAGGGCACCTACCGCTCGCACCAGGTCCCGCTGCCCAACGCCCGCGACACCGAGGCGCACACCCGCCTCCTCGAGGACTGGCTCCGCTCCTACCGGCCCGAGGAGCTCTTCACCGAGGAGGGCGGCGTGGTCGACCGCGTCCGCTCGCTGGCCCCCGAGGGCGAGCTGCGGATGAGCGCGACCCCGCACGCGAACGGCGGGCTGCTGCGGCAGACCCTCGACCTGCCCGACTTCCGCCGCTACGAGGTCGTCGTCGAGCAGCCGGGTGGCACCGTCGCGGAGGCGACGAAGGTGCTCGGCGAATGGCTCGCCGACGTCATCCGCGCCAACCCGACCAACTTCCGCCTCTTCGGGCCGGACGAGGTCGCGAGCAACCGGCTGCAGTCCGTCTACGCCGCCACCGACAAGCAGTGGGACGCCGAGCTCAGCCCCCTCGACGACCACCTGGCCCGCGCCGGGCGGGTCATGGAGGTGCTCTCGGAGCACCAGTGCCAGGGCTGGCTGGAGGGCTACCTGCTCACCGGCCGCCACGGGCTCTTCACCTGCTACGAGGCGTTCATCCACATCATCGACTCGATGTTCAACCAGCACGCGAAGTGGCTGGACGGCACCCGCGACATCGAGTGGCGCCGCCCGATCGCGAGCCTCAACTACCTGCTCTCGAGCCACGTCTGGCGCCAGGACCACAACGGCTTCAGCCACCAGGACCCCGGCTTCATCGACCACGTCGTCAACAAGAAGCCCGAGGTCGTGCGCGTCTACCTGCCCTTCGACGCGAACACGCTCCTCTCGACCTACGACCACTGCCTCCGGAGCGTGGACTACGTCAACGTGGTCGTCGCCGGCAAGCAGCCCTCGCCCCAGTGGCTCACGATGGCGGAGGCGGTCGCCCACTGCACGCGCGGACTCGGCATCCTGGAGTGGGCGAGCAGCGAGCGGCAGGGCGAGTCCCCGGACGTCGTGCTCGCCTGCGCGGGCGACGTGCCGACCCTCGAGACCCTCGCGGCGGTGAGCATCCTCCGCGAGACGCTGCCGGACCTCGCGATCCGCACGGTCAACGTGGTCGATCTGATGCGCCTGATGTCGGAGTCGGAGCACCCGCACGGCCTCTCCGACCGCGAGTTCGACGCGGTCTTCACCCCCGACCGCCCGATCGTGTTCGCGTACCACGGCTATCCGTGGCTGATCCACCGCCTGACCTACAAGCGGACCGGCCACGGCAACCTGCACGTGCGCGGGTACAAGGAGAACGGCACCACCACCACTCCCTTCGACATGGTGATGCTCAACGACCTCGACCGCTACTCGCTGGTGATCGACGTCATCGACCGGACCCCCGGCCTCGGCGCCCGCGCCGCCGGTCTCCGCCAGGAGATGCAGGACGCCCGCATCCGCGCCCGCGCCTACACCCGCGAGCACGGCGAGGACATCCCCGAGGTCGCGAACTGGACCTGGGCCGGCGAGCGCTCCGGCAACGCCAGCGCCAACACCGGCAACGACAACGAGTAACGCTGGGCCGCACCCCACGCCCCTCTCCTGACGGGTCGCGGTCGTGTCGCTGGCAAGGCGGAGGAGGAAGCGATACCGGCGGTATCGCGCCCGACGACAACGCCGCCAGCGGCGCGACCGCGGCCCGTCAGGCGCTGGCAAGGCGGAGGAGGGAGCGATACCGGCTATCGCGCCCGACGACAACGCCGCCAGCGGCGCGACCGCGGCCCGTCAGGCGGCGGGAGCCAGGTAGTCGTCCCAGTCGGGCTGCGTCCGCTCCGCGCCGCGCACGAGCCAGGAGCCGGCGCGCGGCATCCGGGGGACGGTGCGCAGACGCCATCCCATCTCGTGCGGGGTGCGGTCGCTCTTGACGTTGTTGCAGCGCTGGCAGCAGGCGACGAGGTTCTCCCACGTGTCCCGGCCCCCGCGCGACTTGGGCTGGATGTGGTCGATCGTCGCCGCGTGCTGACCGCAGTAGCCGCAGCGGTGGTTGTCCCGGCGGAGCACGCCCCGGCGCGACACCGGCACGCTCCGGCCGCTCGGGATGCGCACGTACCGGGTCAGCACGATCACCGAGGGCCGCACGTGGTCGCCGTGCGCGCTGTGCACCGGATTGCCCTCGTCCGCGGCGATCACGGTCGCCTTCTCCGTCATCAGCAGGACCAGGGCCCGCTTGAACGACACCACCGCGAGCGGCTCGTAGCCGGCGTTGAGAACCAGAGTGCGCATCAGTGACCTCCGTGCTGTCGCACGCCGTCGCGCGAAGGCACCGCGACCACGAGCAAGGGCGCCGTCGTGATGACGGCGCCCTGCGAGGCCGCGGCGGAGTGCCGCGCGATGACGTGGAGTCGTATCCGCGTGTCGGAGGAGTGCACCGCCGCGGTGAGGACCCGCGCGCGTATCGAATCGGCCGGCCGCACGCGCGAGCGCAGCCCCACGCTGTGGCGCCCGCTCCGCTCGGCCATCCCGGCACTCCGTCCCTCGACGAATCGATCCGCTCGCCACGCGAGCGGACTGGGGTTCAGGTTAACCCTTCACGCCCGGAACACCAGGGGTCGGTCCGGATTCGTCACGCGGCGTTCACACGGCGGGACGACGAGAGCGGATCGACCGGATCAGCCGTTGATGCGCACGATCCGGTAGTCGGAGGTCCACAGCGGCTGCACGCGGACGCTCGCGCCCTCGTACGGCGCGTGCAGGATGTTGCCGTTGCCCGCGTAGAAGCCGTCGTGGCCGTCCATGATGACGAGGTCGCCGGGCTGCGCGTCGGCGAGCGAGACGGGGGTGCCCATGGCGCCCTGGCCCGCGGCCGAGTGCGGCATCGAGATGCCGTACTGCGCGAAGACGTACATCACGAAGCCGGAGCAGTCGAAGCCGCTCGGGTCGGCTCCGCCGAAGACGTAGGGCACGCCCTGGTACTGCATCGCCGTGTCGAACACGGCCGAGAGGCTGTAGCTGGTGGTCGGGGCGGCGGCCGCGATTTCGCTGGCCGAGGCGCCGGAGTAGGAGTTGAACTCCTCGGCGGTCTCGGCGCGCGCCTCGGCGACGTCGCTCGTGTCGACGACGGGCTCGGCGACCACGACGGGCTCGGGCTCCGGTGCGGGCGGCGGGGGCGCCGCCTCGGCCGAGAAGCCGTCGCGGGCGATCGCGGCCTGCACCACTCCGCCGTCGACGGCGACGGTCTGCGCGGAGCCCTGACGGAGGAGGTCGGCCCGCGACGCCGCGAACAGGCCGTCGTCCTGGCTGCCCGGAGTGAAGGCGTAGGCGGGGAGCGCCATCGTCGCGACCAGCGCGCCGGCGAAGCCGACCATCGCGACCTTGCCGACGACACGGCCCCTGCGCTTGCGCGGGGTCCCGGCCGGCGACGGCACGAAGTCGGTGATGTCCGCGCGGCGGGCAGGAGCTGCGGGAACGGCGCGACGGGGGACGGGTGCGTCCCCGTGGATCCGGGCGCGGATGACCGGGGGCCGGTTCTCGAAGGTCGCGTCGCCGGAGCGGTCGGGGTGGTTGGAGCGGAACCGGTCGGGTGAGCCGGCGTCCTCGTTCGGGATAAGAGGGTTCTGGGGCAAGGGGGAGATCCTCCGACGTCCCCTCAGCCCAGGCAGCTGTCCCGTCTCATGCACGAAGCATCGGTGTGCACAGGATCCGAGACGGGTGTGGGGGCGTCGGATCCCGCGCCCTGGGACCGAGGCTCGGCCGCAGGGCTCCACAGAGCGTAAGCGACCGTTACCGATTTGTCACCTTCTCGGCGGAAAGAGACCGCTCTCCCATTCGCCTCCGGTCACCGGATGCGGTAGGGGCCCGTACGGGCCACTCCCAGGGAGGCGGGGGTCAGACGACGAGGAAGATGTGCGCCGCGACCTCGTTGGGCAGCTCGATGCCCGCCTCGGCTCCGTCCATGCGCGCGAGCACGTAGCCGTTGAGGGCCGAGAACTCGCCCTCGGCACCGGGCACGACCCCGGCCTGCTTGAGCTGGAGGAGGAGCTCCGGATCGACCTGCGCCGGCTCGCCGAGGCGTCGGACGACGCCGCGGCGGGGCTCGCTCAACCCGGCGACGAAGCGCGGCAGGCTGATGACGCCGTCGGCGAAGCGGGAGGCGGGGGTGTCGCCGAGCTCGTCCAGGCCCGGGATCGGGTTGCCGTAGGGCGACTCCGTCGGGTGGTCGAGCATCTCGAGGAGACGGCGCTCGACCTGCTCGCTCATCACGTGCTCCCAGCGGCAGGCCTCCTCGTGCACGAACTCCCAGTCGAGCTTGATGACGTCGTGGAGGAGCCGCTCGGCGAGGCGGTGCTTGCGCATGACGTGGATCGCCTTGCGGCGGCCGTCGGAGGTGAGCTCGAGGTGGCGGTCGCCCGAGACGACGACGAGGCCGTCGCGCTCCATGCGACCGACGGTCTGCGACACGGTCGGCCCGGAGTGGCTGAGCCGCTCCGAGATGCGCGCGCGCAGCGGGATGATGTTCTCCTCCTCGAGCTCGAGGATGGTGCGCAGGTACATCTCGGTGGTGTCGATCAGATCCGTCATCTCAGCCTTCCCGTCTCGGCGCGCTCCACCCTAGTGGTCGCCACGACGCAGCATCGGCGCTGCGGCGCGACTCAGGCCTCCGTCGCTCGGAGGAGGGGTGCGGGCCGGGAACCCTAGTATTAACGCATGCCGGACCTCACCATTCCTCGCGAGCTGCTCCCCCACGACGGACGGTTCGGCTGCGGCCCGTCCAAGGTGCGGCACGACCAGCTCGCCCACCTCGCGACGCAGGGCGCGCACCTCCTCGGGACCTCGCACCGCCAGGCGCCCGTCAAGGACCTCGTCGGGCGCGTGCGCGAGCATCTCGCCACGCTCTTCCGCATCCCCGACGGCTACGAGGTCCTGCTGGGCAACGGCGGCTCGACCGCCTTCTGGGACGCCGCCGCCTTCTCCCTCATCGAGCGCCGCGCCGAGAACCTCACGTTCGGCGAGTTCGGCCAGAAGTTCGCGGCCGCCGCCTCCGCGCCGTTCCTCGAGCCGGCCCACGTCGTCTCCGCCCCCGCGGGGTCCCGGAGCGAGGTCGAGATCGTCGAGGGGATCGACGTGTACGCGTGGCCCCACAACGAGACGAGCACCGGAGTGATGGCCCCGGTCCGCCGGGTCCGCGGCGACGAGGGCGCGCTCACCGTCATCGACGCCACCAGCGCGGCGGGCGGCATCGACGTCGACATCGCCGAGGCCGACGTCTACTACTTCGCCCCGCAGAAGAACTTCGCCTCCGACGGCGGACTCTGGTTCGGCCTCTTCTCCCCCGCCGCGATCGAGCGGATCGAGCGCATCGCGGCGAGCGGCCGCTACATCCCCGAGTTCCTCAGCCTCAAGAACGCCGTCGACAACTCGCGCCTGAACCAGACGCTGAACACTCCGGCGCTCTCGACCCTCCTGCTGATGGAGTCGCAGCTCGAGTGGATGAACGCCTCGGGCGGCCTGGCCTGGGCGTCGGCGCGCACGGCCGAGTCCTCCTCCGCGATCTACGACTGGGCCGAGGCCTCGAGCCTCGCCACCCCGTTCGTCGAGGTGCCCGAGCACCGCTCCCAGGTCGTCGCGACCGTCGACTTCGACGCCTCCGTCGATGCCGCTCTCGTCGCGAAGATCCTCCGCGCGAACGGGATCGTCGACACGGAGCCGTACCGCAAGCTCGGCCGCAACCAGCTGCGCGTGGCGACGTTCGTCGCGATCGAGCCGGACGACGTCCGCTCGCTGCTCGGCTGCATCGACCACGTCCTCGAGCGCCTGGCGGTCTGAGGCACGCCATGCGGCTGTGGCTGCGCGAGGAGGAGCGGCGGCCCGCGCCGCCGCCCTACGCGAGCGACGACGCGACGGCTCTGCTGGTCGGGTGCGTCGTCTGGGCGGTCGCGCTCGTGGCCGTGCTCGTGGCGACGGCCGTCGGAGCCGTCATCGAGCCGGTCGTCCTGTCGACCGTCGTGATCGGACTGGTCCTCGGCACGATCGGGCTGTTCTACAGCCGCAACCGCCGCTAGACCGCGTCGGTCTCCATCCGGAGTCCGGTGCCGTCGGCCTCGGGCTCGAGACGGACGCGCAGGCCGGTGAACTCGCCGAGGCGCTCGACGTGGGTGCCACCGCACGCGATCGCGGCGTCCCCCGCGGGGAGGGTGCAGCGCCATGTCCGCCGCGTGCTGAGGAGGTCGTCGTCGCGCTCGATGCGCACCTCCGCGTCCGAGGCGATCCACTCGGCGAGGAGGGCGTTCACCCGCTCCTGCACCTCGAGGATCTCCGCCAGCAGGCGGGCGGTGTCCATCCCGCTGCGTCGGAGGGACTTGCCGAGGCGGTAGACGTCGGTGGAGCCGGACTCGCGGATCCGCGAGGTCTGGATCGCCGCCTGGTCGAAGTCCGGGTTCCCGAGAGCATCGGTGCGCGCCGGCTTCGACCAGAACGAGGCCAGAGCGGCGTTCAGGGCGAGGGAGGCGAGGTGGCAGGCGGTGTGCCCACGGGAGAGCTCGTGCCGGTGCTCCGCGTCGACCTCGACGTCGACCTCGTCGTCCACGTGGAGTGAGGAGGCGTCGTCGACGATCTGGACGACGACGAAGCTCCACTCCGGAGTGCCGAGCCGCGCCGGGAGCCGCTCGCCGACGTGCAGCTCGCCGCCCTGCCACGCCCCGATGCGGCAGTCGATGAGGGGATGCCGCTCCCCCGCCACGACCAGCGCGCCGCGGTCGGGCCCCTGGTCGGGCCAGGTCGGGTCGACGGGGTGAGCGGAGGTCGCATCGAGGACGACCGCCCAGCGGCCGTCCTCCAGCCGGCCCACGTGCTGCACGCGCCCGGAGGAGCGCACGGCGCCGTCGGGATAAGCGATGCGGGTGTCGGAGTCGATGCTCATCGGGCGGCGCCGGAACGGATCAGCGGCGACGTCGACGGCGACGGGTCGTCGGGGCGGGGGCGGGCTCGGGCTCGACGTCGTCGGAGTCCTCGTCGTCGGGGTCGTCGTCCGGGTCGTCGGAGTCGTCCTCGTCCGAGTCCTCGTCGTCCGAGTCGTCGCCGTCGGAATCGTCGTCCGAGTCGTCGTCGTCGACCGGATCGTCGTCGTCGTCCGAGTCGCCCTCGTCCTCGTCGGAGTCGTCCTCCGACTCGTCGTCGAGGTCGTCTTCCTCGGCGTCCTCGAGCTCGTCGTCGTCCGCGTCCTCGACCTCCTCGCCGAGCGCGTCCTGCGCGGTCTGGTAATCGGCCAGACGCACGGACCACGGCACCCAGTCCGGAGCGAGGACCGCGCCCTCACCCGGCAGCAGCTCGACCTCCAGGACGTTCACGTCCTCGTTCTCGTCGATCCGGGAGAGCGTCGCCGTCCACAGCCAACCCGGGTACCCGCGCATGAGGTTCGCGAACTGCAGCGACACGACGTGCTCGCCCTGCGCCAGAGTCGTGACCAGCTCGCCGATCGTCCCCTCGGGGGCGATCTCGGCGAGCGCGGCGCGAGCGACATCGAGAGACCCCGCGAGCACGGCGTCCGCCTCGTAGACGGGCTCGGGAGCCTCGTCCGCGGCGGCCTCGTCCGCCTCCCCCGGGGAAGCGTCGTCGTCGGCCTCGGAACGGTCGTCGGCGACGGGGCCGGAATCCTCAGCAGAAGTCGCATCCTCAGCAGGAGCCCCGTCCTCAGCAGGAGCCGCATCCTCAGCAGGAGCCGAGTCGTCAGCAGGAGCCATGTCCTGAGCAGGAGCCGAGCCCTCAGGTGTTCCCGCGTCGTCAGCAGGAACCGCGTCGTCAGCAGGAACCGCATCGTCAGCAAGCGCCGCGTCCTCAGCAGGAGTCGGCACTGCAGCAGAAGCCGTGTCCGCGCCGGGAGCCCCCGCCTCAGCGGCGACATCGTCGGCCGGAGGAGTCTCCTCCGCAGAGGCGGAGTCCTCGCCAGGAGCCTCGGGTACAGGGAGGGCGGCGTCGCTCTCACCCTCGCCGGAGGTAGCCTCGTCGACAGGAGCCGCCTGGTCAGCGTCGGTCTCCTCGTCGGCTCCGCGCGCGTCCTCAGCGGAGGAGTCAGAATCGGCGGGAGTCGCGTCGGGCTCGGCGCCGGAGACGCCCTCTCCCGAGGACTGCTCCACGCGAGCGTCCTCCGGGGTCGGAGCGGCGACGGTCTCCTCGACCGGGCCCTGCTCGTCGGTCGTGTCGTCGGCGTCAGGCATCCAGCTCGTCCGCAACCCGGCGCAGGAGCGCCGCGATCGTGCGCCCGTGCGCCTTGTCGGGGTAGCGGCCGCGCTTGAGCCCGGCGCCGATCCCGTCGAGCAGCTTGACCGTGTCCTCCACGATCACGGACATGTCGTCCGCGGACTTCCGGTTGAGCTTCACCAGGCTCGGCGGGGCGTCGAGGACGCGCGCCGAGAGCGCCTGCGCCCCGCGCTTGCCGTCGGCGATGCCGAACTCGAGGCGGGTGCCGGCCTTGACCGCGGTCCCGGAGGGCAGCGCGGAAGCGTGCAGGAAGACCTCCTGGCCGTCATCAGTGCTGATGAAGCCGAAGCCCTTCTCCTCGTCATAGAACTTGACCTTGCCGGTAGGCATGCAGACCCCTCCTGGAAATGAAGCAGCCATCAGTTTAGTCGACCGGGGCCGCCCTATCCTTGACGGGTGAAGCCACAGGAGCCGGCGGGCGTCGGACGCGCGGAGCGCACGCTCGCCTACATGTTCATCGCGATCATCGTCGTGACGGTCCTCGCGTTCCTCGCGATCCTGGTCGCCCCCGCGCTCGGGATCCGCGAGTACGCCGGCCCGTTCTGGCAGTTCGTCTTCGCTGTGCCGCTGGTGGGCCTGCCCATCGCGTTCCTCATGATGATCGCGATGCTCATCGTGGGGGTCCGGCGCCGCCGCGCGCAGTCCTGATCGGACGCGCTCTCCTCCCGCCGCACCGCCTCCGATCCGGCGTTCCCCGCCGCCGAGCCGGCACCGAGCGCCCGGACAACCGACTCCCAGACTCCGTACAGCCGACGGCCAGATACTGTCCTGCATGGACGGACCCCGCATTCTCATCGTCGACGACGAGCCCAACATCAGAGACCTGCTCACCACGAGCCTCCGCTTCGCCGGCTTCGCCGTGCGTGCGGTCGGCAACGGGGCCCAGGCGATCTCGGCGGTCCTCGAGGAGGAGCCGGACCTGATCATCCTCGACGTGATGCTCCCGGACATGAACGGATTCGGCGTGACCAAGCGCCTCCGCTCGGCCGGATACACCTCCCCCATCCTCTTCCTCACGGCGAAGGACGACACCGAGGACAAGATCACGGGCCTCACCGTCGGCGGTGACGACTACGTCACGAAGCCGTTCAGCCTCGACGAGATCGTCGCGCGCATCAAGGCGATCCTCCGCCGCACCATGCACGCCGAGGAGGACGCGGTCATCCGGGCCGGCGAGCTGACGATGGACCAGGACACGCACGAGGTCCTCGTCGGCGACGAGCCGGTGGAGCTCAGCCCCACCGAGTTCAAGCTGCTCCGCTACCTGATGCTCAACCCGAACCGGGTGCTCAGCAAGGCGCAGATCCTCGACCACGTGTGGGAGTACGACTTCAACGGCGATGCGGGCATCGTCGAGTCCTACATCTCGTACCTGCGACGTAAGCTCGACACGCATTCGGAGGAATCGCTCATCCAGACCAAGCGAGGATTCGGATACATGCTGAAGGTCGCGAAGGCCTAGCCTCCGCCACCTCGGCGCCACCTCCCGCCGGAGGCGCGGCGCCCGCCGATCCCGAGGGAGTTCCACCGCCATGCACCAGGGTCTGGCCGAGCGGTGGAACTCCATCTCGTTGCGCACCAAGATCACCGCGGTCACGGTCCTCCTGCTCACGCTGGGACTCCTCGTCTCCGGGATCGGGACGATGACGATGCTGAAGCCGCAGCTCGTCGCCCAGCTCGACGCGCAGCTGGCCGACCAGGTCCAGCGGACGGCGAGCGACCTCTCCGTCAACGACTTGGCCGCGATCGACGAGTCCAAGGCCGATTTCGGCGCCGTCTACGACCAGTACGGCACGCTCGACAACACGAACGCGTCCGGCGCGGCCGACCCCGCCTTCCCGCAGACCTTCACCCTCGAGCAGGCGCTGCAGGGCGGCGACAAGCCGATGGAGATCTGGAGCTCGAACGGCAAGGTCGAGTACCACGTCATGTCGACGGTGTTCACGAGGGGCACCGAGTACCAGACGCTCCTGCTCGCGGTGTCGACCCGCAGCGTCGACGTCATCATGACGACGTACCTCACGATCTTCCTGGGCTTCGGAGTCGCGATCGTCGTGATCGGCGCACTCCTCACCCGCCTGCTGGTCACCACCACCTTCGCCCCGCTGCGCGAGGTCGAGCAGACCGCTGCCGCCATCGCGGACGGCGACTTCAGCCAGCGTCTGGACGGCACGACGCCCAACACCGAGGTCGGGCGCCTCAACCGCTCCCTGAACGCGATGCTCGGGCGGATCGACTCCGCCTTCCGCGACCGCGCCCGCACGATCGACCAGATGCGCCGCTTCGTCGGCGACGCCAGCCACGAGCTGCGCACGCCGCTGGTCTCCGTCCGCGGCTACGCCGAGCTGTACCGGATGGGCGCTCTTCAGACGCCCGAGGCCGTCGGCCAGGCGATGGAGCGCATCGAGAAGGAGGCGATCCGGATGGGCGGCCTGGTCGAGGACCTCCTCGAACTCGCCCGCCTCGACGAGACGAAGCCTCTCGCACTCGCGCCCGTCGATCTGATGCCGCTCGCCCGCGACGCCGCGATGGACGCGATGGCCTCCTGGCCCGACCGCGACTTCGGCGTCGAGACCCGCGACGACACCCCCATGGAGACGCCCGCGCTCGAGCCCGACGAGGCCGGCGCCTCCGCCACGCAGACCATGGAGCTGACGAACCCCGGGCTCACCGGCCCGATCGCCGCGGCAGGAGCGAGGCTCGCCCGATTCCGCCGGCGTCCGCGCCGGGTCAACGCCGAGGAGATCGCCGCCGGCACCGCCACCGCCCCCGAGGAGCCGGGCGTGCCGGCGATGGTGATGGCGGAGGAGAACAAGATCCGCCAGGTCCTGACGAACCTGATCGGCAACGCCGTCCGCTACACGCCCGAGGACACTCCGATCGAGATCGGCGTCGCCGTCGACCGCTCCCGCCGCCTCGCCCTGCTGGAGGTCATCGATCACGGCGAGGGCATCCCGCCGCAGATCCGCGAGAAGATCTTCCAGCGCTTCTGGCGCGCGGACACGTCGCGGACCCGCGAGACCGGCGGCAGCGGCCTCGGACTGGCGATCGTGTCCTCGATCGTCGCCGCGCACAAGGGCCGCGTGGACGTCGTCGAGACGCCGGGCGGAGGCGCGACCTTCCGCGTCGCGCTGCCGCTGTTGACGGTCGGCCAGAACGGCGAGACCTCCCCCGCCTCGGTCTGATCCGCACCGCGGTCCGTCCCTCGTCGGGGGCCCCTTCGGTCCGGGCTCTCCCGTCGACGTCCGCGAGCGGCACGGATCGATCGGCCCGGGGCGACCGTGACCTCGCGCACCCGGCGCGCACGGCCGCGCACGGCTCACTCTCTCCTCTTGGGGACCAACGGGCGGCGAGCCCGCCCGGACCGCTGGAGATGACACCCGACGCTCGACGGATGCCGCGTCGCCGACTCTTGCAGATTCGCCGTCCGCATCCGTTCGGCCGACGACATCTCCGCCCCGACCCCGTACGTCGCGACCCGCACCGGCGCACCACACGCGCTTCTGGTGCCGGTGTCCGCAGAGGAGACCGAGGCGGCGCGGAGGGCGGTGCCACCGCAGGAGGACCGCCGTTGTGGTCGCGGAGCGGATTCAGAACCACCTGCCGGTTCGGTCGCCTGCTGCTCGCTCAGATGCCTCCGGAAACGCCGAAGGCGGCTCCCCCGGAGGGGAACCGCCTTCTGCGTGGTGGGGGGACGGACTAGAAGTCCATGCCTCCGGTGGGGTCGCCGCCCGCGGCGACCGGGTTCTTCTCGGGCTTGTCGGCGACGACGGCCTCCGTGGTGAGGAAGAGACCGGCGATCGACGCCGCGTTCTGCAGAGCGGAGCGCGTGACCTTGACCGGGTCGATGATGCCCGCGGCGATGAGGTCGACGTACTCGCCGGTCGCGGCGTTGAGGCCGTGTCCGGTGGGCAGCTCGCGGACCTTCGCAGCGACGACGCCGGGCTCCATGCCCGCGTTGAGGGCGATCTGCTTGAGCGGGGCGTCGATGGCGACCTTGACGATGTTCGCGCCGGTCGCCTCGTCTCCGACGAGCTCGAGCTTCTCGAAGGCGAGCTTGCCGGCCTGGATGAGGGCGACGCCACCACCGGCGACGATGCCCTCCTCGACGGCGGCCTTCGCGTTGCGGACGGCGTCCTCGATGCGGTGCTTGCGCTCCTTGAGCTCGACCTCGGTCGCCGCTCCGGCCTTGATGACCGCGACGCCGCCGGCGAGCTTCGCGAGGCGCTCCTGGAGCTTCTCGCGGTCGTAGTCGCTGTCGGTGTTCTCGATCTCGCCGCGGATCTGCGCGACGCGGCCGGCGATGGCCTCGGCGTCGCCGGCACCCTCGACGATCGTGGTCTCGTCCTTGGTGATGACGACCTTGCGGGCCGAGCCGAGCAGGTCGAGGGTGACGTTCTCGAGCTTGAGGCCGACCTCCTCGGAGATGACCTGGCCGCCGGTGAGGATCGCGATGTCCTGGAGCTGCGCCTTGCGACGGTCGCCGAAGCCGGGGGCCTTGACGGCGACCGACTTGAAGATGCCGCGGATCTTGTTGACGACCAGGGTCGCCAGCGCCTCGCCGTCGACGTCCTCGGCGATGATCAGCAGCTGCTTGCCCGCCTGGATCACCTTGTCGACGACCGGGAGCAGGTCCTTGATGTTCGAGACCTTGGAGTTGACGATGAGGATGTAGGGGTCCTCGAACACCGCCTCCTGGCGGTCGGGGTCGGTCACGAAGTACTGCGACAGGTAGCCCTTGTCGAAGCGCATGCCCTCGGTGAGCTCGAGCTCGGTGCCGAAGGTGTTCGACTCCTCGACGGTGACGACGCCCTCCTTGCCGACCTTGTCGATCGCCTCGGCGATGATCGCGCCGATCTCGGGGTCCGCGGCGGAGATGGAGGCGGTCGCCGCGATCTCCTCCTTGGTCTCGATCGCCTTCGAGCCGGCGATGAGCTCGGCGGTGACGGCCTTGACGGCCTTCTCAATGCCCTTCTTGAGGCTGATCGGGTCGGCGCCGGCCGCGACGTTGCGCAGGCCCTCGCGGACGAGCGCCTGAGCGAGGACGGTCGCGGTGGTGGTTCCGTCGCCGGCGACGTCGTCGGTCTTCTTGGCGACCTCCTTGACGAGCTCGGCGCCGATCTTCTCGTACGGCTCGTCGAGCTCGATCTCCTTGGCGATGGAGACGCCGTCGTTCGTGATGGTGGGAGCGCCCCACTTCTTCTCGAGGACGACGTTGCGGCCGCGCGGGCCGAGGGTCACCTTGACCGCGTCGGCCAGAGTGTTGAGTCCACGCTCGAGGCCGCGGCGGGCTTCTTCGTCAAAAGCAATGATCTTGGCCATGTGTGTTTCTCGTCCCTCCCGGACGTCGTGAAATGTCTGTGCTGGCACTCGACCGGAGCGAGTGCCAAGGTCGATTCTGGCACTCGCGGTGGACGAGTGCAAGCGACCGGCACGCGCTCCGACACGAAGGAGCCGCCGCCCGCACGAGGCGGACGACGGCTCCCGGGAGGCTCGGCGGTTAGGCCGGGCGGACCGATTCGGCCTGGGGGCCCTTCGACCCCGTGCCGACCTCGAACGCGACCTGCTGCCCCTCCTCGAGGACCTTGTACCCCGACATGTCGATCGCGGAGTAGTGGACGAAGACGTCCTGTCCGCCGCCGTCGACCGTGATGAAGCCGTAGCCCTTCTCAGCGTTGAACCACTTGACGGTTCCGTTCGCCATCTCTGTACTCCCCAGTGCTGTGATGCCCGCGGCACGAGCGATGTGCTGGTGCCTGGTCAGGAATACTAATCCGGCTATCGGCCCCGGGAGGGGCTGGAAAGGGCCTCGCGGGGAAGAGTTGCCCGGGATTCAACACGGAGGAAACGTGCCCGTAACAGAGGGCCCCGATCAGCCCTGCTCGGAGGCGTAATCGGCCCCCAGGACCACGACGACGGAGCCCGTCTCGACGAAGTCCTGCGAGAACAGGACGGTCCCCGTTCCGAGCGAGTCGACGAGACCGAGGGCCGCTCCCTCGAGCGCCGGGTCGGTGAAGTAGACGGTCGTGGCGGCGATGTCCTCGGTGTTCGCGTTCGCGACGGTCGGGACGCTCCATCCGGCCGTCGTCAGGGCGTCGCCGGCGCTGGCGGCGAGTCCGACGGTGGCGGTGCCGTTGAGGACGGCGACGGCGAGATCGGGATCGAGCGTCGCGGCGGCGGTCGGGGTCGCCTCCGCGGTCGCGGTCGGCGGAGTGAAGACGTCCGTGAACTGCACCCGGTCGTCGATGACCAGCAGCCCGATGAAGCCGAGCAGGACGATGACCCCGGTGGCGAGCGCGGCCCAGGCGAGGGCGACCGCGCGGGCGTGAGGGGCCGGCGGCCGGCGGTGGGCGCCGACGCGCGCCTCCGTCGCCGGGACCTCGTCGAAGCGGTCTCTCGGGTGCGTGTTCGACATCGGGGGTACGGCCGGCCTTCCGTTGGTGGACTCGAGCAGCTCGTCTACTCGAGGCGCCCGAGGCGTCGCGAGGCGCGGGCGCCGGCGCGCTGGTCGCGGATGCGCTGCAGCCGCGTGACGAGCATCGGGTCGTGCGCGAGGGCGGCCGGAGAGGCGAGCACCGCGCTGAGCACCTGATAGTAGCGGGCGGCCGACAGTCCGAACTGGGAGCGGATCGCGTCGTCCTTGTCCCCGGAGCGGGCCGTCCACTCGCGCTCGAAGGCGAGCACCCGCAGCTCGCGCTCGGACAGACCGGTGCCCGGTCTCGGGTCCGTCGTCCTGCTCATCCCTCCAGGGTAGGCAGGCCCACGGCCGCCGCCGGGGAGGCGCTCCGAACACCTCGTGACCGCGTCGCGGCATGGAGGCGGGGAGTCTCCTCCACAGCCCGCGGAGGCGGAATGGAGCCGTCGCCCCGGGGGTTGGACCAGGTGGAGGGGCGCGACCGCCCCCGTACACTGACGAGGATTCCGAGGGAGACCCATGTCGTCGTATTCCGTGAACAAGTCCGACGCCGAGTGGCGCGAGGAGCTCGACCGCGACCAGTACGCGGTCCTGCGCGAAGCGGCCACCGAGCGCCCGTGGACCGGCGAGCTGCTCGACGAGCACCGCTCCGGCCTCTACACGTGTGCCGCCTGCAGCGCCGAGCTCTTCAAGAGCGGCACCAAGTTCGACTCCGGCTGCGGCTGGCCGAGCTTCTACGAGTCCGTGAACCCGGACGCGGTCCAGCTGATCGAGGACAGCACCCTCGGCATGGTCCGCACCGAGGTCCGCTGCGCGAACTGCGGATCCCACCTGGGACACGTCTTCCCCGACGGCTTCGGCACGCCCACCGGCGACCGCTACTGCATGAACTCGATCGCCCTGAACTTCCAGGCCGAGGGCGAGTGACCGTGTCCTCCTCCCCCGTGCTCGAGGCCGTCCTCGCGCGCCGATCGCGCTCGAAGGTGACGCCGGAGGCTCCGGGGCACGACGAGATCGCGGCGTTCGTCTCGGCGGCGTCGCGTCTCGCCGATCACAGCTCGCTGCGCCCGTGGCGGGTCATCGAGATCCGCGGCGCCGCCCGCGACCGGGTCGGCCGCAGCTTCGCGGTCGCCTCGGGGGCGAAGAAGGACCCGCGGAAGTACATCGAGAAGACGCACCGCGCCTCCCTGCTGCTGGCCGTCGTGGTCAGCGTCAAGAAGTCGAAGGTGCCGGCCTGGGAGCAGGAGGCCGTCGCCTCGGGCGTCGCCCACCTCCTGAGCCTGCTGCTCGACGAGGCGGGCTGGGGTGTCTTCTGGCGCACCGGCTCCTACACGCGCGACAAGGCCGTGCGGAAGGCGCATCGCCTCGAGAAGGGCGAGGAGCTGCTCGGCTGGCTCTACGTCGGCCGTCCCGACGGGAAGATCGGCGGCCCCAAGCGTCCCGCTCCCGCCGAGCGGCACCTCAGCATCCTCGAACCGTGAGACGCGGCGGGCCCCGATCCGGCCGGATCCGGGGCCCGCGATAGGGTGGCCGGGCGCGCGAGCGCACCTGCCGACGTGGCGCAATTGGTAGCGCACCCGACTTGTAATCGGGCGGTTACGGGTTCAAGTCCCGTCGTCGGCTCAGGAGAGAGGAAGGCCCCGACCGCTGTGTGCGGTCGGGGCCTTCTTCATGCGCGGGGCTCCTGCGCGTCCGCGGCTCAGCCCGCGGCGGCCGGAGTCGGCTCGGAGGAGGCCGGAGCCTCGGTGGAGACCGGGGCGTCGCCGGGAGCGGGGGTCTCGGTCGACGCGGGCGTCTCGGTCGACGCGGGGGCCTCGGTCGAGGCGGGCGTGTCGCTCGGCGCCGGGGTCTCGGAGGAGGTGGGCGCGGGAGTCGCCGACGAGTAGGAGTCGGCAGCGGCCGAGAGCACGAAGGAGCTGAAGGCGTCCGGGTCGGTCAGCGAGCCCGAGTACGCCTCGCCGTTGACCAGGACGGTCGGGGTGCCCGTGACGGCGGGCACGTCCGTGCCGGGCAGCGGACCCGAGGTGGCGCGCTCGGTCGCGGCGCGGACCCAGCTCACGAAGCTCTGGTCGTCGATGCAGGTGTTCACGGCGGCCGTGTCCTCGACGCCGGCCTGCGAGGCGTAGTCCTTCAACTGGTCGTCCGAGAGTCCGTCGGTCCCCTCCGCCGGCTGGCTGGCGAACAGCAGGGAGTTGAAGTCGAAGAACGAGTCGGGCGAGCGGTCCGCGACGCACGCGGCGGCGTTGGCCGAGCGCTCCGAGTACTTGGTGCCGTTGGAGCGGGTCGTGAGGATGGCGATCGGGTGGATCTCGACCGTCGCGGCACCGCTGGTCACCCACTCCTTGATCTGGTCGCCGTTGGTCTTCTCGAACTGGCCGCAGTAGGGGCAGAGGTAGTCGAGGTAGACCCGGATGTCGACCGTGCCGGCCGAGGTGTCGAGCGCGCTGGGGGTGGGCGTCCCGTCGGCGGCGAGGGCGCCGCTCGTCTGCGCGACCATGTTCTCGCCGATGACGACACCGTCGCTCGCCATGTTCGCCGGGCCCGGACCCGCGGGGCGGATGCTCGAGGTGACGGCGAAGACCACGATCACGACGACCGCGATCACGACGGCGGCGAGCCCGCCCTGCAGGGCGAAGCGGCTCACGCGGTCGCGGCGCTTCTGCTGCTCACGCAGGCGGCGCGCCTTCTCTCGGGCGGCCTCTCGTCGCTGGTTCTTCGAGAGACGGTCGTTGGCTCCGCCGGTGGTCATGACAAGAACGCTCCGAATGAGAGAGGGGGAAGAAGGGGGTCGCCGGGCGCGACTCGCCGGAATCCTACGCGCGAGCCCTGGGAAACCTCCAAACGACGGATACGCGGTGCCCGACCGACGACTGTCGGCCCTGTGGCATACTGTGACGGTTGGTCGGAGTCGCCCACGCGATGATGACCATCACTTCCATTCACTCGGATCGTCCGGCACGTACCTGCCGGTGAAGGAGCAAGAACAATGGCGTCCGTAACTTTCGACCACGCGTCCCGCGTCTACCCCGGGGCCACTCGCGCCTCCGTCGACAAGCTCAACCTCGAGGTGGGCGACGGCGAGTTCCTCGTCCTCGTCGGCCCCTCCGGCTGCGGCAAGTCCACCTCCCTGCGCATGCTCGCCGGCCTCGAAGAGGTCAACGAGGGCCGCATCCTCATCGGCGACCGCAACGTCACGGACGTGCCGCCGAAGGACCGCGACATCGCGATGGTCTTCCAGAACTACGCGCTGTACCCGCACATGTCGGTCGCCGAGAACATGGGCTTCGCGCTCAAGATCGCCGGCGTCAACAAGGACGAGCGCGCCGCGCGGGTCCTCGAGGCCGCGAAGATGCTCGACCTCGAGCCCTACCTGAACCGCAAGCCGAAGGCGCTCTCCGGTGGCCAGCGCCAGCGCGTCGCGATGGGCCGCGCCATCGTCCGCAAGCCCCAGGTCTTCCTCATGGACGAGCCGCTGTCGAACCTCGACGCCAAGCTCCGCGTGTCCACCCGCACCCAGATCGGCACGCTGCAGCGCCGCCTGGGCATCACCACGGTCTACGTCACCCACGACCAGACCGAGGCGCTCACCATGGGCGACCGCATCGCGGTCCTCAAGGACGGCCTCCTCCAGCAGGTCGGCTCGCCCCGCGACCTGTACGAGAACCCGAACAACGTCTTCGTGGCCGGCTTCATCGGCTCGCCCGCGATGAACCTGTTCCACGCGGACGTCACCGACGGCGGCGTCAAGTTCGGCGACACCGTCCTCCCGATCGCCCGCGAGGCGCTCGCGAAGACGAGCCAGAAGGTCGTCACGCTCGGCGTGCGCCCCGAGGACGTCACCGTCTCGACCCAGCCCGGCGGACTGCCGATCGAGGTCGACCTCATCGAGGAGCTCGGCTCGGACGGCTACCTCTACGGCCACACCGAGGTCGAGGGCCGCCGCACCGACATCGTCGCGCGCGTCGACGGCCGCGTGCACCCGACCGCGGGCGACCGCGTGTACGTGACCGCGAACCACCGCGTGCACATCTTCGACGCGGAGTCGGGCGAGCGCCTCTCCTGAGCCTCCTCCTGCACCGCACGCTGCCGCCGTCCCCTCCAGGGCGGCGGCAGCGTCGTCTGCGGCTCCCCCACCGTCCGACACGCGACACGAACGGCGCACCATGTCCGGCTCCCTGAACATCACCTCGGCCACCGTCGACCCGGCCCTGCTCGACCTGCCGTGGAACCTGCGGCTCGACGACTGGCCCGACGAGTACATCGCCGCCCTGCCGAAGGGCATCTCGCGGCACACGGTCCGCTTCGCCCACCTCTCCGGACACGTCGTCGCCGTCAAGGAGACGACCGCCGAGATGTCGCGGCGCGAGTACGAGATGCTGAAGACGCTGCAGCGCCTCGACGTGCCGTGCGTGGTTCCGGGCGCGGTGATCACGAACCGCACCGACGACGAGGGCGAGGCCCTGCCCGCCGTGCTCGTCACCCGTCACCTCAAGTTCTCGCTCCCCTACCGGGCGCTCTTCTCGCAGACGCTGCGGCCGGACACGGCGACCCGCCTGGTCGACGCGCTTGCGCTCCTCCTGGTCCGCCTGCACGTGATCGGCTTCTTCTGGGGCGACGTGTCCCTTTCGAACACCCTCTTCCGGCGCGATGCCGGCGCCTTTGCCGCCTACCTGGTCGATGCGGAGACCGGGCAACTCTACTCGGGCGGCCTCTCGAACGGCCAGCGCGAGAACGATCTGGAGATCGCCCGCGTCAACATCGCCGGCGAGCTGCTCGACCTCGAGGCCGGCGGTCGCGTCGACGACGACCTCGATCCGATCACGGTCTCCGACGGCATCGTCGCGGCGTACCGCAGCCTCTGGAAGGAGCTGACCGGTGCCGAGTCGTTCGCGACGTCGGAGCGCTGGCGGATCAACGACCGCGTGAACCGGCTGAACGAGCTGGGCTTCGACATCGAGGAGCTCGCGATCAAGACCGACGAGGCCGGGTCGACGGTGCGCATCCAGCCGAAGGTGGTCGACGCCGGCCACCACCAGCGGCGGCTGCTCCGTCTCACCGGGCTGGACGCGCAGGAGAACCAGGCGCGACGCCTGCTCAACGACCTCGACTCGTACACGGCGACCTACGACAAGCAGGGCCTGGACGAGGAGATGGTGGCGCACGAGTGGCTGGCGCAGGTGTTCGAGCCGGTCATCCGCTCGATCCCCCGTGATCTCAAGGGCCGCCTGGAGCCGGCCGAGATGTTCCACCAGCTGCTCGAGCACCGATGGTTCATGTCGCAGCAGCAGGCGCGCGACGTCCCCCTGGCGGAGGCGGTCACCGCCTACGTGAACGACATCCTGCGTCACCGCCGCGACGAGGCGACGGTCATCGCTCCTCCCACCGAGGCGCTGACCCTCCCGAACCTCGTCCTCGACGAGTCCGGCGACGCCGAGCTCACCGACGAGGACGCCGACGTCGACTGGACCAAGAACGTCTGACCCCTCCCACCGCCGCGAGAGGGCCCGTGCCGTCAGCACGGGCCCTCTCCGCATCCCCCCGGCTCGCTCGCCGCAGGCGGCGCCCTCGGTCCGCTCGCCGCAGGCGGCGCTCCGCTCCGCTCGCCGCAGGCGGCGCCTCCGACATCCAGACCCGTAGCGCGGGTGCCGGCGCGGTGAGCTGCAAGGCGGAGGAGGAAGCGATACCGGCGGTATCGCGCCCGACGACAACGCCGCAGATCGCCGTGCCGGCGCTCGCGCTGTGAGCTGGAAGGCGGAGGAGGAAGCGATATCGGCGGTATCGCGCCCGACGACAACGCCGCAGATCACCGTGCCGGTGCCCGCGCTACTCGGAGGCGGAGCGGAGTTTGGAGATCTCGTAGAGCGCGACCGACGCCGCGATCCCGGCGTTGAGGGATTCGGTGGCGGAGCTGATCGGGATGGAGACGACGGCGTCGCACTGCTCGGTGACGAGGCGGGAGAGGCCCTTGCCCTCGCTGCCGACGACGACGAGGAGCGGCCGGTCGGCGAGTTCGAGGCCGGGGAGCATCACGTCGCCGTCGCCGTCGAGTCCGATGACGAAGACGCCCGCGCGCTTGAAGTCCTTGATCATGGCGGTGAGGTTGGACGCCATCGCGACGGGGATGCGTGCGGCGGCTCCGGCGGAGGTCTTCCAGGCGGCGGAGTTGAGGCCCACGGAGCGGCGCTGCGGGACGATGACGCCCTGTCCGCCGAACGCGGCGACGGAGCGGATGATCGCTCCGAGGTTGCGCGGGTCGGTGATGCCGTCGAGGGCGACGAGGAGGGGGACCGCTCCGCGGGAGACGCTGCGCTCGAGCAGGTCGCTCGGGTGGGCGTACTCGTAGGGCGGCACCTTCAGCACGAGGCCCTGGTGCACGGAGTCGGGGCCGGCGAGGCGGTCGAGCTCCGGGCGCATGACCTCTAGCACGGGAAGGCCGCGGGCGGTGGCGATCTTGAGCGCCTCCTTGACCCGGTCGTCCATCTCGATGCGGGTCGCGAGGTAGAGGGTGGTGGCCGGGATGCTGGCGCGCAGCGCCTCGAGGACCGAGTTCCGGCCCGTCACCATCTCGAAGTCGTCGCCGCTCTTGGGTTTGCGCGACGGGGCGGGCCGCCCCTGTCCGCGGGCGGCCGCGGAGAGGGCTCCGCCGGGGCGGCCCTTGCCGCCGGCGGCGACGAAGCGCTCGCGCGCGAGCTTCGCCTTGCCTGCGGGGTGGTAGGGCCGGTCCTCGGCCTTGGGCGTGGGCTTCTTGCCCTCGAGGGCCTGACGGCCCTGACCGCCGGAACCGACGGCCTTGCCCTTGCTCTTCTTTCGGACCGCTCCGGGGCGGCCGGGCTTATTCGCCATCGAGACTCCAATGCGCACCCGTCTGGGTGTCTTCGATCGTGATTCCCGCCGCGGCGAGATCGGTTCGGATGCGGTCGGCGCTCGCCCAGTCGCGCTGCTCGCGCGCGGTCTGGCGTTCGGCGACCAGGCGGTCGACCAGCACGCTGAGCGCGCGGTACGAGGGTTCGTCGTCGGAGCGCGCCCACTCGGGCGCCTCCGGGTCGATGCCGAGCACGGCCGCCATCGCGAGCACCTGGGTGCGCAGGGCCGAGACGGAGCCGAGGTCCTCGGCGTCGAGGGCGGCGTTGCCGGCGCGCACGGTCTCGTGCAGGACGCCGATGGCCTGCGGGACGGACAGGTCGTCGTCCATCGCCTCGGCGAACTCCTCCGGAACCACCGGCTCGCCGAGCGCGGCGAACCGCGTGCCGTCGAGGCGGCGGCGGGAGCGCTCGAGGAAGCCCTCGATCCGCTCCAGCGCCGCTTCGGCCTCCTCGAGGGCCCCGTCGTGGAACTCGAGGGTGGAGCGGTAGTGGGCCGAGCCGAGGTAGTAGCGGACGACGAGCGGGCGGGCCGCCTCGAGCAGCTCGGAGGCGAACACCGAGTTGCCGAGCGACTTGCTCATCTTCTGGCCGATGACGGACACGAGGCCGTTGTGCAGCCAGTAGCTGGCGAAGGCGTGGCCGGCGGCGCTGGACTGGGCGAGCTCGTTCTCGTGGTGGGGGAAGCGCAGGTCGAGCCCGCCGCCGTGGATGTCGAACTGGGTGCCGAGGTACTTCGTCGACATCGCGGAGCACTCGATGTGCCAGCCGGGGCGCCCGGCGCCCCACGGCGAGGCCCAGGCGGCCGACTCGGGCTCCTCCGGCTTGGCGCCCTTCCAGAGAGCGAAGTCGTGCGGGTCGCGCTTGCCGCGCGGGTCGGCGTCGGTCGCCGCCTCCATGCTCTCGAGGCGCTGGTGGGTGAGTGAGCCGTAGTCCGGCCAGGACCGCGTGTCGAAGTAGACGTCGCCGGAGTCGTCGGGCGCCGGGTAGGCGTGACCGCGCTCGATCAGGGTCTGGATGAGGGTGATCATCTCGGCGATGCTCGCGGTCGCGCGCGGCTCGTAGGTCGGCGGGAGGATGCCGAGGGCCGTGTACGCGGCGGTGAACTCGAGCTCGACGCGGTAGGCGAGCGCCCACCACTGCTCGACCGGCGCACCCTCGGGCACCCGACGCCGCGCGTCCTCGGCGATGGCGAGGATCTTGTCGTCGATGTCGGTGACGTTGCGCACCAGGGTGACCTGGAAGCCGCGGTACGCCAGCCAGCGGCGCAGCTGGTCGTAGGCGAGGGCGGAGCGCAGGTGCCCGATGTGGGGCGAGGACTGAACGGTGGGTCCGCAGACGTACATCCCGACCTCGTTCTCGCGGAGGGGGACGAAATCGACGAGGGCCTGGGCCTTCGAGTCATGCAGTCGCAGAGTCACGCGGGCGAGTTTACCGGGCGGACCGCTCCCGGCCGGGTCGGCGGCTCCGCCCGGGGACTACCGGGTGACAGCGGGGGTGGGGAGGACGAGTGCCGTCGCGGTCGCGGCGACCCCCTCGCCCCGGCCGGTGAAGCCCAGCGCGTCCGAGGTGGTGGCGGCGACGCTGACCGGTGCGCCGAGCAGCTCCGAGAGCAGCCTCTGCGCCTCCTCGCGCCGCGGCGAGAACTTCGGGCGGTTGCCGATGAGCTGCACCGAGACGTTGCCGATGGCGAAGCCGGCGGCCTCCACCAGCTCGCGGGTCGCGCGGAGGAAGACCTCGCCGTGGGCGTCCGCGAAGCGCGGGTCGGCCGTGCCGAAGCGGGAGCCGATGTCGCCGAGACCCGCCGCCCCCAGGAGCGCGTCGCAGATCGCGTGGGCGACCGGGTCGCCGTCGCTGTGCCCGGACAGGCCCCGCTCCCCCGGCCAGTGCAGCCCGGCGAGCCAGAGCGGCGACGCGTCGTCGAACGCGTGCACGTCCGTGCCGATGCCGACGCGCGGCACGACGACGGCGGGCGGCGGTGCGAGCACCTGCTCGGCGCGGGCCAGGTCCCAGGGGGTGGTGATCTTGAAGGCGAGCGGGTCGCCGGCGACGACGATCGAGGGACTGCCGCGCGAGGCGAGGAGCGCCGCGTCGTCGGTGAAGTCCTCCTCCGCCGAGGCGTAGGCCTCGTCGAGGAGCGCGCGCGGGAAGCCCTGCGGCGTCTGCACCGCGGCGAGCTCGGAGCGGTCCACCGTGCCGAGGATCCCGCCGTCGGCGCGGATGCGCTTGATCGTGTCGGTGACCGGCAGACCCGGGATCACTCCGCCGCCCGTCTCCCGGACCGCCGCGATCACCCGCTCGAACTGGTCGACGGGCGTGAGGGCGCGGGCGGCGTCGTGCACGAGCACCGTCTCGACGGCCGGACCGAGCGCCCGGAGCCCTCGAGCGACCGACTCCTGGCGGCTGGCGCCTCCGGCGACGACGCTGACGGAGCCGTCCGGGGCTCCGGCGGCGTGCGTCAGAGCGGCCGTCTCCTCGAGGAGGGCGGCGGGAGCCACGACGACGATCTGGACCGGCTCCGCGAGCAGCAGCACCGTGCGCAGGCTGCGCTCGAGGATCGTCCTCCCCGCGCAGTCGACGTAGGCCTTGGGGCGCTCGCGGCCGAGCCTCGTGCCGCTGCCGGCGGCGACGACGACGACGGCCGCGGTCGGCGCGCCGGCCGGACCGTTCAGGATGCGAGGACCTCGTCGAGGAGCACGGAGGCGGCGTCCTCGTCGGTCTTCTCGGCCAGGGCGAGCTCGGAGACGAGGATCTGGCGGGCCTTGGCGAGCATGCTCTTCTCCCCCGCCGAGAGGCCGCGGTCGCGGTCGCGGCGGGTGAGGTCGCGGACGACCTCGGAGACCTTGACGACGTCGCCGGACCCGAGCTTCTCGAGGTTGGCCTTGTAGCGGCGCGACCAGTTGGTCGGCTCCTCGACGACCTCGGCGCGCAGGACCTCGAACACGCGCTCGACGCCCTCGCGGCCGATGACGTCGCGGACGCCGACCAGGTCGACGTTGTCGGCGGGCACCTCGATGACGAGGTCGCCCTGCGCGACGCGGAGCTTCAGGTACGTCTTCTCCTGGCCCTTGATCGTCCGGGTCTTCACCTCGGCGATCGTGGCGGCTCCGTGATGGGGGTAGACGACCGTCTCTCCGACCTCGAACTGCATGCGACGTCCTTTCAGCGGCGGAAAGATTACCATGCGCGCCGAGCGGGACGGGAGTCCGGACGGGCGGAGCCGCGGTGCTCGCTACGCTAGCCTGGTGTCGGCTCGTGCACAGTGAAGTCGCCCTGTCCGGGGCGAGCGGGGCCGACGATCTGGAGGTTCCTGTGAAGGCGCGTATCGCTGCATCCGTCGTTCTCGCGGTCGGCGTCGC
>NZ_PSWB01000031.1:0-38017 GCF_002931865.1 Rathayibacter sp. AY1C7
GGAGGCGGCGGCGGACGCGCCGAGACGACGGAGGCCGCCGCACTCGAGCTCGAGTGCGACGGCCTCCGGCCCGTCACGAGCGGGCGCCCGCGCGTCAGGCCAGGCGCAGCAGGCGGCAGCCGTGCGGCTCGAGCTCGAGTTCGACGGCGCCGCCGACGATCGGCAGCTCGGCGCCGCTCCACACATCGACGGCCGAGGTCGCGCCGGAGCAGCCCAGGTCGGCCAGATGAGCGGAGTAGGACCGCGCCGACGAGCCCAGCCAGAACACTCCGCGCCACTGCTCGTCGCCGCGCCACGCCGACCACACCACCAGGTCGCCGTCGCGGACGATCTCGCGGCTGCCGTCGCTGCCGAGCAGCGCGAGGACGTCGTCGTTCGTCAGCAGCGCCAGGGTGTCGGCGGGCGTGTCCGGGAGGTGCCCGCCCATGATCAGCGGCGAGCGGAGCAGGCACCACAGCGTCACGAGCGTCCGCTGCTCCGCGGGCGTGAACCGCGAGAGCCGGTCCTCGCCCACGTGCGCGCGCACGCCGATCCGCCCCAGCGGCAGCATGTCGGCGTCGGCCCACGCGCCGGGGCGCTGGTGCGGCGCCCAGCGCGCGGCCCGCTGGAACTGCTCGTGCAGGTGCGCCCAGTCGTCCCAGAAGTCGTCCGAGATCCGCCACATCTGCGCGGTCGAGCGCAGCAGCTCGAGGTTCTCGAGCGAGAGCTGCTTGCCGGGGGAGAGGCTCAGCACCATCGGGCGGCCGGTCGCGTCGATCGCGCGGGAGAGGGCGGCGATCTCCTCCGCCTGGATCGGCGGGTAGAGCACGTCGTCGAGCTTCACGAAGTCGACGCCCCACGAGGCCAGCTGCGCCATCACGGAGTCGCAGTACTGCTGCGCGCCGGGCGCGCTCATGTCGACTCCGTAGTTGTCGGGGTTCCACGGGCAGACGTTCCCGCGGTCGGCGATGTCGGCGCAGGTCGCCTCCGCCCCGAGCACCGGCAGGCCGAGCTCGGCCGCTCGGCGGGGGACGCCGCGCATCAGGTGCACGCCGAAGCGGAGGCCGAGGGCGTGCACGCGCGCGGCCAGCGCCGTGAATCCGCCCGTCGCCGCGGAGGGGAAGCGGCCGACGGCGGGCTGCGGGCGTCCCCAGTCGTCGAGCACCGGCTCCGACACCTCCTGGTAGTCGCTCGTGCCGGGATCGGGCTCGTACCACTGGATGTCGACGACGACCGTGTCCCAGCCGTGCGGCAGGAGGTGCTCGGCGAGGTACTCGGCGTTCGCGAGCACCTCCTCCTCCGTCACCGAGGCGCCGAAGCAGTCCCAGCTGTTCCAGCCCATCGGCGGGCGGCGGGCGGCCTCCGTGCGCGCGGCGATCACGACAGCTCCAGCGTCACGGTCGCGAAGGAGTGCGGGGGCAGCGTGACGCGCAGGCCTGTCGCCGTGGTCTCGATGCCCTCGAGGGCGACGGGGCTCACCTCGTCGGCGGCGCCGGGCCGGTTGTGCGCGTCGGGGCGGTCGGCGGTGAGGAGGCGGCCGGTCGCGCCGGTCACGGTTCCACCGCGGAAGTCGAGGGAGACCTCGAGCGGCTCCTCCAGGTCGACGTTCGTCAGCGAGACCAGGACGCGGCCGTCCTTCGTGGAGGCGGAGGCGGAGGCGACGGGGATCTCGCGGCCGTCGACCGCGTGCGTCGGGCCGGCGACCGTGGTCGGCAGCACCGTCGCGTCGTGGTGCCCCTTGTTCATCTCGAACACGTGGTAGGTCGGCGTGCGGACCATCTCGCCGCCGTCCGGGTCCGTCAGCAGCATCGCCTGCAGCACGTTCACCGTCTGCGCGATGTTCGCCATCGTCAGGCGGTCGGCGAAGCCGTGGAAGACGTCGAAGTGCCAGGCCGCGACCATCGCGTCGCGGATCGTGTTCTGCTGGAAGAGGAAGCCCGGATGGGTCCCCGGCTCCACGTCCCACCAGGTGCCCCACTCGTCGAGCACCATCCCGTACTTCTTCTCGGGGTCGTGGACGTCCATCACCGCGGCGTGCGAGCGGAGCAGCTCCTCGATCCCCTGCGCGGCCACGATCGTGCTCCAGTAGGTGTCGGCGTCGAAGTCGGTCGCGCTGCCCTTCGCGTGCCAGCTGCCGCCGATCGTGTAGTAGTGCACCGAGACCGACTCCCACGGCACGGAGGAGAAGGGGTGCCCCTCGATCTCGGGGATCACCTCCATCAGCGTCTGCGTCCAGTGGGTGTCGGCGCCGTCGGCTCCGGCCGCCACGCGGTAGAGCGGAGTGTCGTTGCCGCTCTGCACGAAGGTCCCGAACTGCCGCGCCAGGTCGGCGTAGGCGCCGGCGCGCATGTTGCCGCCGCAGCCCCAGGTCTCGTTGCCGAGCCCCCAGAAGCGGACGGTCCACGGCTCCTCCCGGCCGTGGGAGCGGCGCAGGTCGGCCATCGGCGACTTGCCCGCGCCGGTGAGGTACTCGGCCCAGTCCGCCATCTCCTGCACGGTGCCGGAGCCGATGTTGCCCGAGATGTAGGCGTCGGCGCCGAGCAGCTCGCAGAGCGCCATGAACTCGTGGGTGCCGAAGGAGTTGTCCTCCGCGACTCCGCCCCACTGGGTGTTGATCAGGCCGGGACGCTCCTCGCGCGGGCCGATGCCGTTGGTCCAGTGGTAGCGGTCGGCGAAGCAGCCGCCGGGCCAGCGGAGGTTGGGGATGTCGAGGGCGCGGAGGGCCTCGACGACGTCCAGGCGGATCCCGCCCTCGTTCGGGACGGGCGAGTCCTCGCCGACCCAGAAGCCGTCGTAGATGCACCGGCCGAGGTGCTCGGCGAAGTGGCCGTAGAGGTGGCGGCTGATGGTGGCGCCGGGGCGGTCGAGGTCGACGGTGACGGTGCTGTTCACGGGGTGCTCCAGGGTGGTGTCGGACGGGTCGGCGGCGGTGCTCACGCGGTCTCGCGGACGAGCCGCAGGACGATCGCGCGGTCGGCGTGGAAGGTCGGCAGGTCCAGGCCCGCCTCGCCCAGCAGGCTCCCCGAGTAGGCGGGGGCCGGGGCGTCGGAGTCCAGCGGCACCGTCGACTCCAGCCAGTGCGGGCTCTGCCAGGGCGGGCCGAGCGAGCCGGGGCGCGCGGTCTCGATCCGGTAGCGCGCCCGCGGATCCAGGCCCGGGAGGCGGACGCGGCGGCGCGAGTCCGCGGTCAGCGCGGGCGTGACCAGCGTGTACAGCGCCTCCGAGCCGTCCGGCGCGACGACGCCGCGCAGCGACGGCGCGTCGGGGTCGGACTCATCGCCCCCGACGACCCGGCCGGTCGCGATCAGGCCGCGGTGCTCGCGGTACGCCGCGATCCAGCCCGCCAGCACGGGCTCCTCCTCCGCGTCCAGCTCGCGGAGGTCCCACTCGATCCCGAAGTGGCCGAGGAAGGCGATCGCGCAGCGGGTGTGCAGGTCGCTGGTGCGACCGGTGACGGAGTTGACCGGCGAGGCGACGTGCGAGCCGAGCATCTCCGGCGGCACGAGCAGCCCGGTCCAGCGCAGCATCCGCGAGCGGTCCAGCGGGTCCTGGTTGTCGGAGGTGTGCACGCGGTCGGTGCGCTCGAGGATCCCCAGGTCGACCCGGCCGCCGCCGGAGGCGCAGCTCTCGATCTCGAGCTCCGGGTGCCGGGCGCGCAGCTCGTCGATCAGCCGGTACAGCGCGAGCGTCTGCTCGTGCACCGCGGCCGTCCCGGTGGCGGGGTGGCCCGCGTCGATCAGGTCGCGGTTGTGGTCCCACTTGAGGTACGCGACGCCGAGGTCGGCGACCAGGCCGTCGAGCACGCCGAGGATGTGCGCGAACGCGTCGGGGTTCGTCAGGTCGAGCACCTGCTGGAAGCGGAACCGCGGCGGCAGCTCCTCGCGGGCCCGCAGGATCCAGTCGGGGTGCGCGCGGGCGAGGTCGGAGTCCTCGTTGATCATCTCGGGCTCGACCCAGAGGCCGAACTCCATGCCCAGGCCGCGGACGTGCTCGGCGAGGGGGAGGAGGCCGTCGGGCCAGGCGACGGGGTCGGGCGTCCAGTCGCCGAGGCCGGCGCGGTCGTCGCTGCGGCCGAGGAACCAGCCGTCGTCGAGCACGTAGCGCTCGACCCCGAGGGCGGCGGCTCGGTCGGCCAGCTCGGCGAGGACGGCGAGGTCCTGGTCGAAGTAGACCGCCTCCCAGACGTTGAGCGTCACCGGGCGCGGCCGGCGCGAGGAGCGGGAGACCCCGCGGAGGTGGGCGTGGAAGCGGGCGGCCGCGGCGTCGAGGCCGTGGCCGAAGCTGCCGGAGATCCAGGGGGAGGAGTAGCTCTCGCCGCTCGCGAGGCGCACCTCGCCGGGCAGGAGCAGCTCGCCGCCGCGGAAGGCGAGCCAGCCGTCGCCGCGCTCCACCGCGTGCTCGTGGTTGCCGCCGATGCCGACGTGGCAGAGCCAGACCCGGCCGTCGGCGGAGTCGAAGCCGGGGGTGCCGACCGCGACGACCGTCGTCGCGTCCAGGCCGGTGCGGCCGCGCCGCGAGGAGCGGGAGTGGGTGCCGGTGACGACGGGGTGGCGCTGGGGGATCTTCTCGGTGCCCCAGCGGCCGGAGAAGTCCAGGATCTCGCGGGCCTCGGTCGGGATCCGGAGGGCGGGGTCGACGCCGATCACCTCGAGGTGCCCGGCGCCGTCGTTGCGGACCGAGACGCGGGTCCTGAGCAGTCCGGCAGGAGAGAGAACGATCTCTAGGACGACCCCGATCCGGGCCTGCGCGTCGTGCGCCTCGACGGTCACGGCGGCGCTGCCGGCCTGCGCGACCGCGCCCTCCGCGAGGGCCTCCCCGTCCACCGAGACGGTGTCCACGGTCAGCCTCGGCGACCAGCCGGCGCCCTCCCGGTGCACCCGGAGACCCGGCAGGCCGGCCCAGCCGAAGGTGTGCTCGGGCAGGATCCCGGGCTCGTAGGGGACGTCGGAGGAGCCCTCGATCCCCGTCCGCACGGGAGTTCTTGCGAAAGCTGCGAGATCGTCGTCGCTTGCGTCGAGTCGCGGACCCCAGTGCAGCAGCACGGGCAGGTCGCCTCCCGACTGAGTGAGGAGGGCGGACACGTCATCGGCGACGAGATGGATCACTCTCGGGGATTGCATGTCCCCATTCCTATCGTCGATCCTGGTCTGAGTACAGCGAGAGATCGATCTCGACCCTCGGTCGGATGGACCACCGCGCGGATCGACCCGCGCCGATCGACCACCGCTCGCATCGCTCATCCCCACCACCCACCGCCTCGACGAGGAGCACCCATGCCGCTGACCCACCCGGCCCCGCACGAGACCCGCCTGGAGCGCGGGGTGCTCGACGCGCGGCGGCGGCTCAACCGCGACTACCTCCTCTCGCTCACCGACGAGGGGCTGCTGCAGAACTTCCTGATCGAGGCCGGGATCGGCGACCAGGGCTGGCACCTGCACCCCTCGCAGGACTCGCGCGAGGCCCGCGGCCTCGACCGGCACTGGGGCTGGGAGACGCCGGGCTCCCAGCTGCGCGGGCATTTCCTCGGCCACTGGCTCTCCGCCGCGGCCCGCGAGGTCGCGGTCACCGGCGACCCGCTGCTGCGCGTCCGGATCGACTCCGTGCTCGACGGACTCGAGTGCTGCCAGGAGGAGAACGGCGGCGGCTGGATCTGGGCGATCCCGCGCGGCTACCTCGACCGCCTCGCGACCGGCCGCCCCATCTGGGCGCCGCAGTACGCGATGCACAAGCTGCTGATGGGCCTCGTCGACCTGCACCTCGACCTCGGCGACGAGCGGGCGCTGCGGATGGCGCGGGCCGCCACGGTCCCGCTGCTGGAGTGGGTCCGCGGATTCGACGACGCCGCGTTCCAGGAGATCCTCGAGGTCGAGACCGGCGGCATGCTCGAGGTCTGGGCCGACCTCCTCGCGATCACCGGCGACCCCGTCTACACCGAGCTGCTCGGCCGCTACGACCGCCGCTCCCTCTTCGAGGGCCTGCTCGAGGGCCGCGACGTGCTGACCAACATGCACGCCAACACCACGATTCCCGAGGTGCTCGGCGCCGCCCGCGCCTACGAGGTCACCGGCGACGAGCGCTGGCGGAGGATCGTCGAGGCCTACTGGGAGCAGGCGGTCACCCTCCGCGGCACCTTCTGCACGGGCGGTCAGACCTCCGGCGAGATCTGGACGCCGCCCTTCGCGTTCGCCGCTCGCCGCGGCGAGAAGACGCAGGAGCACTGCGTCGTCTACAACATGATCCGGCTGGCCGACGTGCTGCTGCGCTGGACCGGCGACCTCGCCTACGCCGACTACATCGAGCGGAACCTCTGGAACTGCCTCCTCGCCCAGCAGAACCCGCGGACCGGGATGGTCGCCTACTTCCTGCCGCTCGAGGGCGGCGCCCGCAAGGACTGGGGCAGCCCGACCGAGGACTTCTGGTGCTGCCACGGCACGCTGGTGCAGGCGCACACGCGCCACTCCGGGCTCGTCTTCTACCGCGGCGGCGACGCCGAGCTGACGATCGCGCAGCACGTCGACGCGAGCCTGCGCCTGCCGACCGCCGCCGGCGGCGCGGCGGTGCGGGTCGAGGTGCTCGACACCGCCGGCTACGTCGGCCCGGACGCCAACGCGGGTGCCGCGGGCGACGTGCACCGCCCCACCGCCTCGCGGATCCGGGTCGAGATCGTCTCGGAGGAGGGGGTCGCGCTGCACGTGCGGCTGCGGGTGCCGGAGTGGACCGTCGGCGAGCCGGGGGTCGCGGGCGACGCCGAGCGCGTCCGGGCGGGCGACGGCGCGCTCCTGATCGGGCACCCCGGCGGCCGCACGAGCGTCGACCTCGCCTTCGGCACCGAGATCCGCGCCGTGCCGATCCCGGACGAGCCGGGCACGGTCGCCTTCGTCGAGGGCCCGATCGTGCTGGCCGGCCTCGTCGACCGCGAGATCGCGCTGCGGGGGCGCCTCGAGGACGCCCCCGCCCTGCTCGCCCCCGACAACGAGCGGCAGTGGACCCAGTGGCTGCGCGGCTACCGCGCCGTCGGCCAGCCCGCCGCCGTCCGCTTCCGGCCTCTGCACGAGGTCGTCGACGAACCCTTCTCGCTCTACTTCCCGGTCTCGGCCGGGAGCTGATGGACAGGATCCCCTCCGTGACCTGCGCTCCGCGCTCATGACCGCCTCCACCGCCTCCCCCGCCGTCCAAGCGATGCCCCGCGGCCGCCTCCTGCTGCCGATCTTCGCGATGCTCGTCGGCTTCGGGCCGCTCACCATCGACCTGGTGCTGCCGTTCCTGCCGACGCTGCAGGACGATCTCGGCGTCTCGGTGGCGACCGCCCAGCTGGTCGTCACCGGCGCCACCTTCGGCTTCGCGGCCGGCCAGCTCATCTCCGGACCGCTCAGCGACGCGGTCGGCCGCAAGTGGCCGCTCGGCGTCTCGGCGGCGCTGCACATCGCGGCGAGCCTCGTCGCGGCGATGACCTCCGACACCGCCGTGCTGCTCTCGGCCCGCTTCGTCCAGGGCGCCGCCTGCACCGCCGCGGGCGTCGTCGTCACCGCCATCGTCCGCGACCTCTACAGCGGCAAGCGGCTCGTCACGATGCTCGCGAACCTCGCCGTGATCGTCTCGGTCTTCCCGATCCTGGTGCCCTCCGTCGGCGCGCAGCTGACCAAGGTGATCGACTGGCGCGGCTCCTTCCTCGCGGTCGCCGCCTGGGGAGCGCTCGCGACCGTGATCGCGCTCCTGGTGCTGCCCGAGACGCTGCCCCGCGAGCGGCGGCACCAGGGCGGGCTCGGCCCGTCGCTGCGCAACTCCTTCGGGATGCTCCGCCGGCCGCGCGTGCTGGCGCTCGCCGCCGCCTCGGCCGCGGGCTGGTCGGTCGGCTTCGCGTATCTCGCGACCGCTCCCTTCCTCTACACGAACGTCTACGCGGTCGGTCCCGACCTGTACGGGCTGCTGTTCCTGGTCACCTCGCTCGTGACGATCGCGGTCGGGCAGACGACGGGACGGGTGATCGTGCCGCGGTTCGGACCCCGGTTCGCGATGTTCGCCTCGGCGATCGTCACGGCGCTCGGCGCCGTCGTGGTCGCGGTGCTCGCGCTCACCGGCACGCAGCCGCTGCTCGTCGTCGTCGACGCGCTGACGTTCGCGCTGGCCGGCCGCTCGCTCGGCTTCGCCCCGGTGCAGTACCTCTCGCTGCAGGGCCCGTCGAGCGAGGCGGGCAGCGTCACGGCGATCCTCGGCACGGTCAGCTTCACGGCGGCCGGACTGGTGATGCCGGTGATGGGCGCGTGGGCCGAGATCTCGCTGATCCCGTTCGCGATCCTGCTGCTGCTCGCGGGGCTGGTCGAGGGCGGCGTAGCGCTGCTGTTCCGGCCGGGCTCGCGGCGCTTCGATCCGGGGGCGCAGCGGCTCGAGGACGAGCCGGCCGGGGCCGCCCGATCGGCCGGCCCCCGCGCGGACGACGAGAAGAGCTGAGATGACCCTCCGGGAAGGAATCACCGTGGAACTGCGCTCCGGCGACTACACCCTCCGCGTCGAGGCGGGCGGCCTCGAGGTGCTCGCGGGCGAGCGCGTCCTCTACGCGAACGACCGGCCGCTGCGCGTCACGGTCAAGACCGTCGCCGCGATCAGCGAGTACTCCGGCGCGCCCTACGACGACGTCTCGCTGTCGGAGGGGGCGATCACCGCGAGCGGGACGATCACCGTCCGCTCCGGGTCGGCCTTCGCCGTCACCGACGTCTGGCGCGTCGCGGGCGACGGCTTCTCCGTGCACCGCGACGTCGAGGTGCTGGCGGCCGGCGGCGACCTCGGCTTCTCCACCGCCGTCTCGCTCGGGCTGACCGGGTCCGACGACCTCCGCGACTACGAGTGCTTCGCCCCCGGCGCCTGGTACCGCGACAACGCCTTCGGGCCCGCCGACGCGATGGGCCGCGACCCCGGCAGCGAGTACTTCTGGCGCACCGAGACGCACTACGCGCTGCCGCTGTTCGCCGCGCAGAGCCTCGCGACCGGCGAGACCGTGGCGCTCTCGCGCTGGGCGGCCGACGCGACGCTGCCGCGCCTGGACGTGGTCCGCTCGGAGAACTTCACCGACCCGGAGTGCACCGTCGGCTCGATCGGCCTGAGCCGCCCGCAGGGCACGACGCTGAACTACCTGTACTACGGCTTCGGCGTGCGGACCCCGCTCGACGTGCCGCCCGCGGGCCTGTCGATCGACTACGTCCACCCGGGCGCCGACGGCGAGCGCCCGATCGACAACCCCTACTCCGGCCTCGACTACGACGCCGCCCCGAAGGCCCTGCAGCGGGTGAACCACCCGGTCGAGGTCGGCTTCCGCCAGCGCTACGCCGTCGCGGTCGACCTCGGCCGGTACGACGACTTCGCGACGATGATGCGCGCCACCTGGCGCAGCACCTACGCCCGGCTCCGCGACGACCTGTTCGAGGTCGACAACGAGCGGCACTTCCACCACGGCATGGCGATCCTCCAGCGCCTCACCCGCCGCTACGGCGACTCCTGGGGCCTGCCGTTCGCCTGCCAGCTGCCGGACCTCGACGTCTCGAGCGTCTCCTTCCAGTTCGGCTTCGTCGGGCAGCAGCCCGGCATCGGCTACCAGCTGCTGCGCTACGGCGACCGCGAGGGCGTGCCGGAGGCGTTCGAGCAGGGCGTCGGCATCGTCGACTTCTGGGCGCGGACCGCGCTGCCCGAGTCGGGCCCGCCGCGGATGTGCTTCAACCCCTCGCTCGGCGGCTTCGAGCCGTACCCGCACTACCTGCGGATGCTCGCCGACGGCGTCGAGGCGATCCTCGACGCCTACCTGCACCTGCGCGACCTCGGCGACGAGCGCCCGCTCTGGCTCGAGTTCTGCCGACGGACCGCCGACTGGCTGCTCGAGGTGCAGGACGCCGACGGCAGCTTCCACCGCGCCTACAACGCCGACGGCTCGGTGCGGATGGACTCGCGCTCGAACACCCCGAGCGTGATCCGCTTCCTCGTGCAGCTGCACCTCGTGACGGGGGAGGGGCGCTACCGCGCGTCCGCCGTGCGCGCCGGCGAGTGGTCGTTCGCGAACATCCACCGCACGCTGGAGTACCGCGGCGGCACCTGCGACAACGCCGACATCCAGGACAAGGAGGCAGGCATCTACGGGCTGTTCGGCTTCCTCGCGCTGTACGACCTGACGGAGGAGCCGCGCTGGCTGGAGGGCGCCGTCCGCGCCGCCGACTACACGGAGACCTGGACCTACGCGTGGTCCTTCCCGGTCCGCGCGCCCTGGGCGCATCCCTTCAACCGGTACTCGATCAGCGGACAGAGCATCATCACCCTCGGCGGCGGCGCCGACGTCTACATGGCGGCCTGCTCGTACAGCTACTACCGACTGCACCTGATCACGGGCGACGAGCACTACCTCGATTTCGCCGAGTTCCTGCACCGCAACACCCGCCAGTCGACCGACGTCGACGGCAGCATCGGCTACGCGATGCCCGGCCTCGGCCACGAGAGCGGCGACTTCGCGACCCAGACCCTGCGCAGCCACCACCACTGGCTGCCCTGGTGCACCTTCGTCGAGGTCGACCCGGCCTCGCGCCTGCGCGACACCTTCGGCGTCTACGAGATCGCCGACGCGCAGCGCCTGCCCGCCGCCGAGCGGGCGGCCCGCAACCGCGTCTACGACCGCTACGGGCACTCGCGGAGCTGACCCGACCCACCGCATCCGGCGCGCGTCTCGTTCTCACGTCGACGCGGCCACACGGCGGGTCCGGCGGCCAGCGGGGACGACACCCGGTGCGCTGCTCCGCCTCCGTCGGCGGACCGGAGCTCGTTCCGCGTGCCGCAGCCGGACCCTCCGCAGCGCCCTCAGCCGCGCCACTCCACGTCGACGCGCACCGCCTCCGCACCGAGCTCCAGCCCGCCCGACACCTCGCGCCCGTCGACGCGCAGCACCGCGTCGCGCAGCGTGCGCACCCGCGTCCCGCCCGCCGGTGCCAGCCACTCCGCGCTCGGCACCCGCCGCACCCACAGCGACGCCCGCCCCGGCGACCACTCCAGCCGGTCCACGACCACCCCGCCGCGCGCGCGCAGCCCCGTCACGGCACCCCGCGCCCACGCGGACGGCAGTGCCGGCAGCACCGTCAGCGTCTCGTCATCCGATCCCAGCAGCATCGCCGCCACGAGCCCCGGCAGTCCGCCGCTGGCGTCGAGGTTGAAGATCCGCCCCGCGTCGTGCCGGGTCGTCAGCGTCGGTGACCAGTGCTCGACCGCGAGCCACTCCGCGCAGGTCAGCGCCGCCTCCCCGTCACCCAGCGTCGCCGCCGCGACGCCCACCTGCACCAGCCCGAACGCCATCTCCATCCGCCCGGGAGGAGCGGTCGGCGCCTCCGCCCGCCACGCGATCTTCGCCGCCACCGTCGCCGCCGCGGCGGCCCGCAGCCGCACCGCGGAGGCGCCGGGCCCCTCGAAGGCCGCGTCGCCCGCGTACCAGAGCGGGTACAGCTGCGACGCGTGCCGGTGCGCGATCTCCTCCGCGAACCGCGGGTCGATCCACTCCGCCAGCGTGCCGTCCTCGGCGACCCGGTACTCCGGCAGCTCCGCGACCACCCGCGCCCAGCGCTCGTCGAGCGAGTCGTCGCCGCGGGCCCGGCCGAGCTGCGCCGTCGCCCGCGCGGCGTCCCGCAGCACGGCGACGTCGATCGTCGCATCGACCGCTATCGGCGAGCGCGCACCACCCGGTGTGTTCTCGGGGGAGTAGGAGGGGACGATCCGGCGCACCCCGTCGACCACGGTCGTCCCGGTCTCGGCGAAGCGCAGCACGCCCTCGGCCAGCTCCCACAGCCGGTCGTCGACGATCCCGCGGTCGCCCGTCGCGGCGACGGCGTCCGCGGCCAGGCGCAGCACCCAGCCGCCGCAGCCCGTCCAGAAGAGGTGCGGGTAGCTCGCCGCGAAGTGGTCGGCGCGGCCGTGGGTCGACATCCGCGACGGCAGGAGCATCCCCTCCGCCCCGTAGACGAGGCGCGCGTTCTCGCGGTAGTCATCGAGGTGCGGCAGCACCAGCTCCAGGATCGACAGCGCCAGCTCGGGCGTGCCGGTCGGGATCATCCCCGCCATCGCGCCGTTCTGCACGTTGCCGTTCAGCGTGTAGTCGGCCGACCAGGCCGGCCGCCAGGTGCCCTGCCAGACGCCCTGCAGCGTCGGCGGCAGCTCGCCGGTCGACGCGACGATGTTCGCGCGGCCGCTGAGGTACGCGAGCTCGACGACGCGGCGGCGCGCGCCCTCGTCGCCGGCGCGGGCCTCCTCCCAGAGGTCCTCGGTGAGCACCGCGGAGGAGGCTCCGGCGAGATCGAGGGAGGAGGCGCCGACCAGCCGGCCGTGCCCGTGGCGCTGGGCCTCGCGCAGCTCCGCCCACGAGGCGTCGCCGCTCGTCGGCTCGCCGCCCGCACGCTCCCGGCCCGTCGGCTCGTCGCACGCCAGCGACAGATCGACGCGGAGGAGCGCGCCCGCCCCCGCCGCGACCGGCACCGTCGAGCGGGTCACGACGCCCTCCACGTCCCACGGCGCCCCGGTCGCCGCGGTGACCGTCGCGCGGATCCGCTCGCCCCCGGTCTCGGCGCTCCCGGTCCCGGCGACGGCCAGCAGTCGCCCGACCGCACCGCCCTCGACCGTCGCCTCGACCACGGCCGACGCGTCCGGCACGCCCGTGTCGAACGAGGTGGCGTCCCCGGCGCCCAGCCCGAGCTCGACCGTGCTCTCGCCGTCTCGCTCCGACTCCACCCGCAGCCGGACGCTCTCGCCCCCGTGCGGAGCGATCAGTCGCACCGCGTGCCGCCCGCCGTCGAGGTCGGTCCACTCGACCGCGACCTCGCCCAGCAGCGGGTCGAGCAGGCGCCGGCTCGACGCGATCCCGCCGGCCGTGCGGATCGACAGCGTCGCGCACAGCCCGAGCGGATCGGTCCAGATCAGGCCGCCGTCGTAGCCGCTCGCCCGCGCCCCGCGCTCGAGCAGGTCGCTCGCCGCGTCGGCGTCCCCGGCCAGCAGGGCGCTCCGCAGCTCGTCCCGCACCGGGGCGAGGTCCGGGGCGGCGGGCCGCGCATTGACGGGGAGGAAGTAGCGCTCGTGCGCCAGCGAGACGGTGAGCGCGTCGGCCGGGCCGTGCACCACGGCGCCGACGAGGCCGCTGCCGACGATCAGGCCCTCCTCCCAGGTCGGGGCCGCAGTGGCGGTGACGAGGGTGGGCGTGCGCGACAGTGCGCCGGCGATCGGGGCGATGATCGGTTCCTTTCGGGCTCGCGGGAGTGCCTGATATGTTGCGTGAACCCTCAAATTACCTCTCCCGGTGCGACGGCGCGCGGGAGTCGAGAGTTAGGAATCCGCGATGACGCGACCGATCACCCTCTTCACCGGCCAGTGGGCGGACCTCCCCTTCGAGGAGGTGGCGCGCCTCGCGGGGGAGTGGGGCTACGACGGCCTCGAGATCGCCTGCTGGGGCGACCACATCGACGTGGCGCGCTGGGACGACGCGGAGTACGTGCAGAGCCGGAAGGACATCCTCGAGCGCAACGGCCTCCAGGTCTTCGCGATCTCGAACCACCTCACCGGCCAGGCGGTCTGCGACGACCCGATCGACGAGCGCCACCGCGACATCCTCAGCGACCGCGTCTGGGGCGACGGCGACCCCGAGGGCGTCCGGCAGCGCGCCGCCCAGGACCTCAAGGACACCGCCCGCTTCGCCGCCGCGCTCGGCGTGACGCAGGTCAACGGCTTCTCCGGCTCGTCGATCTGGAAGGGCGTGGCCATGTTCCCGCCCGCCTCCGACGAGTGGATCGCCGCCGGCTACCAGGACTTCGCCGACCGCTGGAACCCGATCCTCGACGTCTTCGAGGAGGTCGGCGTCCGCTACGCGCTCGAGGTGCACCCGAGCGAGATCGCCTACGACTACTGGACCGCCAAGCGCACCCTCGAGGCGATCGGCCACCGCGCCTCGTTCGGCTTCAACTTCGACCCGTCGCACTTCGTCTGGCAGCAGCTCGACAGCGTCGCGTTCGTGCTCGACTTCGCCGACCACATCTTCCACGTTCACGTGAAGGAGTCGGTCACCAACCTCGATGGCCGCAACGGCGTCCTCGGCTCGCACCTGCCGTGGGCGAACCCGCGCCGCGGGTGGACCTTCGTCTCGACCGGGCACGGCGCCGTCCCGTGGGAGCCGGTGTTCCGCGCGCTCAACGCGATCGGCTACACCGGCCCGACCAGCGTCGAGTGGGAGGACGCCGGCATGGACCGCCTCGACGGCGCCCCCGAGGCTCTGGCCTTCGTGCGGAAGCTCAACGCGATCACGCCGCCGGCCGACGCCTTCGACGCGGCGTTCTCGACCTCGCGCGACTGACCGCCCGCCGCACGCCTGCGTCCCGGAGGCAAGGACCGACTGCCCGCGAGGGCCGTCCGGGCCTCCCGGCCTCCGTCGTGCTGCGAGCGCGTCCGCAACCGGGGCCGGGACGCTGCGGCGGGCGCCGAACGGGCCGGAGAGGGTGATCCGCCCTCGATCGCTGACGCGATCCAGGCCGGTCTCGGCGGCGGGCCCCCGCCCCGACCCGGCGGCTCGCCGGGAACGACGGACGGCCGGCCCCCCGCAGGGAGCCGGCCGTCCGGCCTCGCAGGATCTACAGGCCCTGGGAGAGGCGGTAGTACGCCGCGTTCGAGCGGATGTCGGACTCGAAGCCGCGGAGGGTGGTCGACTCGTCGATCACCAGGAGCTCGACGCCGGCGATGCGGGCGAAGTCCTCCCACGCCTCCAGGCCGATCTGCGTCGTCATGACCGTGTGGTGCGCGGCACCGGCGGTGATCCAGGCGGCGGCGCTGGTGCCGAAGTCCGGGGCGGGCTGCCAGACGGCTCGGCCGACGGGCAGGTGCGGGAGCGTCTGGGGCGGCTCGACGTTCTGGACCTTGTTCGCGACCAGGCGGAAGCGCTCGCGGACGTCGCTCAGGGCGACCACCACGGCGGGTCCGGCGTCGGCGGTGAAGACCAGGCGCACCGGGTCCTCGCGGCCGCCGATGCCCAGCGGGTGGATCTCGAGCGAGGCGCGCTTCGACGACAGGGACGGCGACACCTCGAGCATGTGCGCGCCGAGGATGAGCTCCTCGCCGGGCGTCATGTCGTAGGTGTAGTCCTCCATCAGGCTGGTGCCGCCGGGGAGGCCGGCGCCCATGACGGCGGCGATGCGGATGAGGACGGCCGTCTTCCAGTCGCCCTCTCCGCCGAAGCCGTAGCCGTCCGCCATGAGGCGCTGCACGGCGAGTCCGGGGAGCTGGCGGAGCCCGCCGAGGTCCTCGAAGCTGTCGGTGAACGCCTCGAAGCCGCCCTCCTCCAGGAACGAGCGCAGGCCGATCTCGACCGCGGCGCCGTAGCGGAGCGACTCGTGGCGCTCGCCGCCGGGGAGCAGCTCGGGGACCACGTCGTAGCTCTGGACGTACTCCGCGACGAGGGCGTCGATCTGCTCGGAGGTGGCGGCGTCGACGCGCTCGACGAGCTCGTTCACGCCCCAGGTGTTGACGCTGACGCCGAGGCGGATCTCGGCTTCGGTCTTGTCGCCCTCGGTGACGGCGACGTTGCGCATGTTGTCGCCGAAGCGGGCGACCTTCATGCTCTGCGAGGCGGACCAGCCGGCGGCCGCGCGCGACCAGGTGCCGATGGCCTCGGTGACGCGGGCGTCGCTGGCGTGGCCGACGACGGTCTTCCGGGGCACGCTCATCCGGCTGAGGATGTAGCCGTGCTCGCGGTCGCCGTGCGCGGCCTGGTTGAGGTTCATGAAGTCGAAGTCGATGTCCTGCCACGGCAGGGCGACGTTCGCCTGGGTGTGGAAGTGCAGCAGCGGCTTGGCGAGCGCGTCGAAGCCGTGGATCCACATCTTCGAGGGGCTGAAGGTGTGCATCCAGGTGATGACGCCCACGACGGAGTCGTCGGAGTTCGCCTCGATCATGGTGCGGCGGATGGCGTCGGAGCTCTTCAGCACCGGCTTCCACTCGACGGTCACGGGGATCGCGCTCGCCTCGTTGAGCTGCGCGACGACGGCCTGCGACTGCTCGGCGACCTGGCGGAGGGTGTCCTCGCCGTAGAGGTCCTGGCTGCCGGTCAGGAACCAGACGGTGCGGGTGGCGAGGTCGGGGATGATGCTCTGGTACACGCTCATGCGATGGCTCCGGTGGGGTTCTGTCCGTAGACGTTCTGGTAGCGGTCGAACAGGGCGTCGATCGACTCCTGCGGGATGGGGACGAGCTCGCCGCCCTGGCGCGCGAGGTGCACGGTGCGGGCGACGTCCTCGGCCATGACGGCCGCCTTGACGGCGTCCTTCGCGTCCTTGCCGATGGTGAAGACGCCGTGGTTCTGCATCAGGACCGCCCGCGAGCGGTGCCCGCTGAGGGTCGCGACGATGCCGCGGCCGATGGAGTCGTCGCCGATGATCGCGAACGGGCCGATGGGGATCTCCCCGCCGAACTCGTCGGCCATCGCGGTGATGACGCAGGGGATCGACTCGGCGCGGGCCGCCCACGCGGTCGCGTAGGTGGAGTGCGTGTGCACGACTCCGCCGACCTCGGGCATCTCGCGGTACACGTAGGCGTGCGCCGCGGTGTCGCTGGAGGGGCTGCGGTCGCTGCCGGGGGTGCCGGGGACGACGTTCCCGTCGAGGTCGCAGAGGATCATGTTCTCGGGCGCGAGGTCGTCGTAGGAGACGCCGCTGGGCTTGATCACGAAGAGGTCGGCGCCGGGCACGCGGCCCGAGATGTTGCCGCCGGTCCAGATGACGAGGCCGTAGCGGACGAGCTCGGAGTGCAGCCGCGCGACGTCCTCGCGGACGCGGGCGATCGCCTCCTCGACGGCGGGGGTCTGGGTGGTCATGCGGTGGCTCCCTGGTTCTGCGGGTCGGTGAGGGTCTCGACGGCGGTCTGCTCGACGGCGAGGCCGGCGCGGTAGCGCTCGAGGTAGGCGGAGAAGCCGGCGACATCGTCCGCGTCGGGGGCGACGGTCTCGAAGCCGGAGTCGCCGAAGACCTGATCGGTGAGGTACGCGTCGAGCGCGACTCCGCTCTGCAGGCGGTAGGCGGCGAGCACCGCCATGCCCCACGGGCCGCCCTCGGAGGCGGTCGCGGCGACCGAGACGGGGGCGTCGAGCGCGCCGGCGAGGAAGCGCTGGGCGACCCCGGCGGTGCGGAACATGCCTCCGTGCGCGAACATCTCGTCGATCCGCACGCCCTCGCCTGCGAGGACGCGCATGCCCAGCGCCAGGGTGCCGAACACGCCGTAGAGCTGCGCGCGCATGAAGTTGGCGAGCGTGAGGCGCGAGTCGGGGGTGCGCACGACGAGCGGGCGGCCCTCGACCAGGCCGGCGATCGGCTCGCCCGCGAGGTGGTTGTAGGCGAGCAGTCCGCCCGCGTCCGCCTCGCCCTCGAGCGCCTCGGCGAAGAGGGTGCCGTAGACGGCGTCGCTGTCGGAGGGTCCGCCGGACGCGGCGGCGAACCGCGAGAACAGGCCGACCCAGCCGGCGAGCTCGCTGGCTCCGTTGTTGCAGTGGACCATCGCGACGAGGTCGCCGGCGGGGGTCGCGACGAGGTCGAGCTCGTGGTGCACGCTCTCGAGCGGGCCCTCGAGGACGACCATGGCGAAGATGCTGGTGCCGGCGCTGACGTTGCCGGTGCGCGGGGCGACGGAGTTGGTCGCCACCATGCCGGTGCCGGCGTCGCCCTCGGGCGGGCAGGCGGGGGCGCCGGGCCGGAGGGAGCCGGTGGGGTCGAGCAGGAGCGCGCCCTCGGCGGTGAGCGAGCCGGCGTCGGCGCCCGCGGGGAGCACGGCGGGCAGCAGCTCGCGCAGCGGCTTCACGGCGCCGGCCGCGCGCGCGTCGTAGAGGTCGACGACGCGCTGGTCGTAGTCGCGGGTCGCCGGGTCGGTCGGGACCATGCCGGAGGCGTCGCCGACTCCGAGGACCTTCTCGCCGGTGAGGCGCCAGTGCACGTAGCCGGCGAGGGTGGTGAGGAAGTCGATCCGCTCGACGTGCGGCTCGGAGTCGAGGACCGCCTGGTGCAGGTGCGCGAGCGACCAGCGCAGCGGGATGTTGGCGCCGAACAGCTCGGTGAGCTCGGCGGACGCGGGCCCGGTGCTGGTGTTGCGCCAGGTGCGGAAGGGGACGAGCAGTCCGCCGTCCGCATCGAAGGGGAGGTAGCCGTGCATCATCGCCGAGACGCCGAGCGCCCCGACGGAGGAGAGCTGCACGCCGTGGCGCGAGGAGGCGTCGGCGACGAGGTCCGCGTAGGCGGCCTGGAGCCCCGCGTGGACGGCGTCGAGGGAGTAGGTCCAGCGGCGGTCGACGAACTGGTTCTCCCACTCGTGGCTGCCGACCGCGAGGACCACGGACGGGTCGGCCGCGTCGACCAGGCACGCCTTGATCCGGGTGGAGCCGAGCTCGATGCCGAGGGCGGTGGCGCCGCTCGTGATCACGTCGGCGGGGGTGGGCCTGCGCTGGTCCATCATGCTCCTCGCTCGGGCGATGTGACCGTTCACAAAGCCCCGGGTCAGCGTAGGCGAAACGGCTCGGGGTCGGCAAGCGAGGGGCCCGCCGACGGGGTCCGACTGCTCCTCCTCCGCCGCAAGCCCCTTCCGCCGGGGCCGCCCGCTTGGTCGCATGAGGCATGCGTGAGATCAGACTCGTCAGACTCGTCACCCGCCTCGAGAACGCCGCCGCCCTCGATCCGCTCGTCGGCCGGGTGAAGCGGGCCGTGAACGCGGTGGTCCGGCCGCAGCCGGTGCGGGACGTGCTGCACGGCGTCCCGGTCGGCCACCCCGTCCATCCGCTGCTTGTCCTCGTGCCCACCGGCGCCTGGGTGTCGGCGGCGGTGCTCGACCTGCTGCCGGGGAACCAGCGCGCGGCGAGGACCCTCGTCGGCGTCGGCGTGATCAGCGTCCTGCCGACCGCCGCCTCCGGCTTCACCGACTGGTCGGAGCTGCACGAGCAGCAGACCCGCGTCGGGCTGGTGCACTCGGCGGCCAACGTGGTCGCGACGGGCCTCTACGCCGCGTCGTGGGTGCAGCGCCGCCGCGGGCGCACCACGAGCGGGAAGGTGCTCGGGATGCTCGGGCTCGCCGTCGTGTCAGGCGGCGGCTACCTGGGCGGCCACCTCAGCTACCGGCAGGCGGCGGGGGCGAACCACGCGGAGGACGTGCCGCACCGCTTCCCCTCCGGCTGGCAGGAGCTCGGCGCCCTGGCGGACCTGCCGGAGCGCACGCCGGTGAGGAGGGAGGTCGCGGGCCTCCCCCTGCTCGCCTTCCGGCGGGGCGAGCGGATCGACGTGCTCTCGAACGTCTGCAGCCACCTCTCGGGCCCGCTCGACGAGGGCGAGGTCTCGGCGGACGGCTCGGGGGAGGCGTGCGTCACCTGCCCGTGGCATGGCAGCGCCTTCTCGCTCGAGACCGGTGAGGTGCTGCGGGGGCCGGCCACCTCGCCGCAGCCGCGATTCGAGACGCGGGTGCGTGAGGGGCGCGTGGAGGTGCTGCTGCCGCACGCGGGGTGAGGCGGGGGCCGGTGCTGCTCAGGCCTGAGCCGTCGACGCCCGCTCCACCAGCACCGGCGGCACCGGGCGGTCGACGGCGGGCTCCTCGCCGCGCAGCTCCGCGAGCACGACCCCGATCGTGCGGCGGCCGACCTCCGCGAAGTCCTGGCGGATGGTGGTCAGCGGCGGCTGGTAGTGCGCCGCCTCGGGGACGTCGTCGAAGCCGACGACGCTGAGGTCCTCGGGCACGCGCAGTCCCCGCTCGGTGCAGGCGTGCAGGAGTCCGAGGGCCATCTGGTCGTTGCCGGCGAACACCGCGGTCGGCCGGGGCGAGGAGTCGAGGAGGCGGAGGCCGGCGCGGTAGCCGGACTCGGCGCTCCAGTCGCCCTCCACGACGGCGACATGGTCGAGGCCGGCCGCGCTCATCCCGGCGCCGAAGCCCTCGAGCCGCGCCTGCGCCTCCACCCAGTGCTGCGGACCGGCGAGGTGCGCGATGCGGGTGTGGTCAAGGCCGACGAGGTGCTCGGTCGCCAGTCGCGCTCCGGCCGCCTGGTCGACGAGGAGCAGGGAGTCGGCGCCGCGGTCCGTCGCGCCGAGCGTCACCGAGGGGACGCCGATCGCGAGGCTCTCGATCGCCTCCAGCGCGCGCTCCTGCGGGGCGAGGACCACGATCGCCTCCACAGACTCCCGCTGCAGGTGGGCGAGGCCGTCGGCCAGCGACTCCGCGTCCGGCGCCGCGTTCACGACCGGGACCCGGTAGCCCGCGTCGCGCGCCGCCTGCTCGATCGCGGCCATCGCGGTGGCGGTGCCGTAGAAGCTGTGGCTCTCGGCGGCGAGGATCCCGATCAGGCCGGAGCGGCTCGTCGCCAGGGCGCGGGCGGCGGCGCTGGGGCGGAAGCCGAGGTCCTCGATCGCGGCGAGCACGCGCTCCCGGGTGCGCGGCCGCAGCTGGGGGCTGTCGTTGAGCACCCGCGAGACCGTCTGGTACGACACTCCGGCCCGCACCGCGACGTCGCGGATGGTCGGCGCGCGGTCGAGGGGCATGGCCACACCGTAGCGGTGCGTGCGCCCCCGCCCCCTCCCGCGAGACGCCTCCCGGGTGCGCGTCCGTCGGCGGGTCGCGTACCGGAGCGGCGTCCCGCGGGCGCGGGTCAGGGGCCGCCGAGCCAGTGGTCGATGCGGTGGTGGTCGGGGGTGAAGCCGTGGTCGACGCCCCAGAGGACGGCCTGCGTGCGGCTGGTCGCGCCGATCTTGCCGTAGACGCTGCGGATGTAGGACTTCACCGTGTTGGGGCTGAGGTAGGTGAGCGCGGCGACGTCGGCGTTGCTCTTGCCCTGCGTGATGAGCGCGAGGATCTCCGACTCCCGGTCGGTGATGCCCTCGTGGCGGCCCGGCCAGTCGAGGCCCGGTGCGCTGCCCGCCCGCCGCGGAGGATCGCTGACGACGACCTCGCCCGCCGCCACTCGCTCGAGCGCGGCCACCAGCTCCCGCGCCGGCAGGGTCTTGGAGAGGTAGCCGTGGACGCCCTGCTCGAGGGCGTCCGCGATGAGCGTCGGCGCGAAGTTCCAGGTGTAGACGACCACGTGCTCGGCCCGCTCGTTGCGCACCAGCTCCGCGATCTCGTGGTGGTCCGACTCCGGCTGGGCGAACGAGTCGTAGAGGACGACGTCGATCCGATCGGAGAGGGAGGCGTTCGCGTCGATCTCGGCGACGACCACCCGGTCGCGGTAGTGGTCGAACATGTGCGCGAGGCCCGTGAGGACGACGTCGTAGTCGTCGACGAGCGCGACGGTGAGGGGCGCGCGGCGGGTCATGGTCGGACGCTACCGCACGGCTCGTCGGGGCGAGCACACCCCCAGGGGTGTACCGCCGCCTCCTCCGGGGTGGTTGCGTAGCCACCGGTCCCGCAACCGCGGAACCGATCAGCGGGCCCCCGCCCGCACAACGGAAGGACGACCGCCATGCTCGGTCTCATCATCAGCCTCATCGTCGTCGGACTCATCGCAGGAGCGCTGGCCCGCCTCATCGTCCCCGGGAAGCAGAGCATCAGCATCGGCATGACCATCGTGCTCGGCATCGTCGGCTCGTTCGTCGGCGGCTTCCTCGGCTTCCTGATCTTCCAGCACGACCCGATGGACGGCTTCTTCCAGCCCGCCGGCATCATCGGCTCGATCATCGGAGCGATCATCGTCCTGCTCGTCTACACCCGCTTCGCCGGCCGCTCCGCCGCGCGACGCTGACCCGCAGCGCACGGCGACAGCGAGGTCGCTGCCGACCCGCCCTCCGCGGGCGTGCAGGCACCACGCTGACCGGCGGCCCCGGCCCGGCTCCCTCCACGGGCCGGGCCGTCGTGCTGTGCGCGGGGTGCCCGGGCGTCGTCCGCGGTCTCCGACGCCGCGTCCGCGGGTGCCGACGCTCCGTCCGCGGAGCCCGCGCCGCGTCCTCCGATCTCCGCGGATCAGCGGCGGAGTCCGTGGCTGTCGCGTCGGTGGCTGCCGAGGCCGTCGCCGCAGAGTCCGAAGCCGCGCAGTCCGTCGCCGCCCAGCCGCTGCGCACCGGGGTGCGCGATGCTCGGGCGATGCCGCTCGTCGTCCCCGATGCCCTCGTCCCGCTCGCGCTCCGGCTCGCCCGTGCGAACCGCACCTTCGTCAGCGCGGAGGGAGCCCGTCGCCGCATCCGGGAGCGCGCGCTCCGTCCCGCCTCCTACGGCCCGCCGCCCCGCCTCCGGCCCGGCGTGCGCGTCGACGTGGAGCAGGTCGGCTCCTGGCCGGTCTACACGATCCGCCCGCGGGTGATCCGCGGCGGCGTCGTCTACGTCCACGGCGGCGGCTGGGTGAACGAGATCGCGCCCCAGCACTGGTGGCTCGCCGCCCGCATCGCCGACGAGGCCTCCGTCGCGGTGACCCTCCCGATCTACCCGCTCGTGCCCTTCGGCACGGCGCTCGAGGCGCGCGACGGTGTCCGCGCCCTGGTGCTGCGGAGTCTTGAGCGGCACGGGGCGACCTGCCTCGCCGGCGACTCGGCGGGCGGCCAGATCGCCCTCTCGACGGCCCTCGCCCTGCGCGACGAGGGGGTGGTCCTGCCGCGCACGACCCTCGTCTCGCCCGCGCTCGACCTCTCCTGGAGCAACCCGCGGATCCCCGAGGTGCAGCAGACCGATCCCTGGCTCGGCACCCCGGGCGGTCGCGTCCTCGCGGAGAGCTGGCGCGGCGCCCTCGACCTGCTCGATCCCGTGGTCAGCCCGCTGTTCGGCGACCTGGCGGGCCTCGGCCCCCTCACCGTCTTCACCGGCACGCGGGACGTCCTCAATCCGGACGCCCATGTGCTGGCCGAGCGGGCGGCGGCCGCCGCGGTCCCGTTCGAGCTCCACGAGGCCGTCGGGCAGGTCCACGTGTACCCGCTCGTGCCCACGCGGGCCGGCCGCGAGGCGCAGCACGACCTTGTCGAGGGGCTCCGCGCGGCGGTCTGACCACCGGCCGGCCCAGGCGTCCGGCAGGCTCCTCTCAGTCCGTCTTCCGGACGGCGGACGGCGCCTCCGCCCGCTCGTCCACGACGTCGAGGCGAGCCAGCGCGTTCGCCGTCCCCCGGCGGTCCCGTGTCGCGACCAGGCCGATCATCGCGGCCGCCGCGAGGACGAAGGCGAGCAGCGACCAGAACCCGCCCTCGACGGCGAGCAGGGTCGACCAGCCGCCCGATCCCGCCGCCCAGCGCACGAGCCGCTGCCAGAGGAGCGGTCGCGGCTCGGGACGCAGGCGCACCACCGTCTCGCCGAGGGTCCGCCCGGACCGCAGCACGATCACCAGTTGGAGCAGCGGAGCGACGAACGGCAGGGCTCCGAGAACCACGTCCCCGGGGCTCGAGCGCGTGTCCACCCCCGCGAGCACGAGGCCGACCCCGGTGATCGAGACGAGCGCGCCCGTGATGAGGCTCAGCGCGAGAACGTCGCAGAACATGCCGAACGCGCGGCGGCGGATCGTGACCGGGCGGGCCAGCTCCGGCACCGCGCCCTCGGTCCGGCGGGTGAAGAGGAGGAGGACGGGGGAGAGGAGGGTGCCGAGCAGGGCGCCGGCCGTGTTGGCCAGCAGGTCGTCGACGTCGAAGAGCCGGTAGGCGCACGGGTAGAGGAACCAGTCGCCCGTGAGCTGCGTGACCTCGATGAGGAGCGAGACGGCGAAGCCGACGGCGGTGCCGCCGATCATCCCGGCGACGAGGCGCCCGCGCAGAGCGAGGTGGCGGACGAGCATCCCGAGGGGGACGAAGAAGACCACGTTCAGGAGCACCTGCGCGGACGCGGGGTTCGTCAGCAGCGCGCGGGGCCCGTCGATTCCGCCCTCCTTCGCGATGTCGCCGACGAAGGCGAACAGGCGCAGCTGCGGACCCGATCCGGTGCGGCAGGCGGCGGCGACCGTCGCCTCGTCGGGCAGGGGGAGGAGCGTGTAGGTGACGAGGGCGAGCGCGTAGACCACGGCGGCGAAGGCCAGCACCGCGTTGCCGATCCCGAGGACGCCGCGCCGCCGGTACTGCAGGGCGGCCCAGGGCACGAGGCCCACGAGGGCGACGGCGGAGCCGAACAGGAGGGCGAGCACGGCGGAGGTCATGCGTCGACAGTAGGAGAGCGGAGGCCCTTCTCGACCGCCCGGCGCATCAGGGGCCTCTGACAGCGCGGTTCGTCCCTCCCCAGCGCGGGATGCGGGCGCTCCTCCACGGATCCGAGCGATCCCCGCCCGCCGCCTCCACGCCCTGCTAGCGTTTCCTGGGTCGCGTCCAAGAAACGCGTGCACCCCCGACCCCTCCACGAAAGACGTCATGCCGCTGCGCTCCCGCCTCCTCGCCCTCCCCGCCGCCGTCGCGGCCGCCGCGCTCCTGCTCAGCGGCTGCACCGCCGAGACGCCCGACGCCTCCAGCACCCCCGTCGACGGCGGGACCCTCACCTACGCGTCCGGCGACGCCGAGCCCACCTGCCTCGACCCGCACGTCGGCGGCAACTACCCGCAGGCGCTCCTCGCGACACAGGTGCTCGAGTCGCTCGTCTCGCGCGACGCCGACGGCACCATCACGCCGTGGCTGGCCGAGTCGTGGACCGTCTCGGACGACGCGCTCAGCTACGACTTCACCCTGCGCGAGGGCGCGACCTTCACCGACGGCACCGCCCTCGACGCGGAGGCGGTCGCCGCGAACATCGCGCACCTGCAGGACCCGGCGACCAAGTCCTCCACCGGCTACCTCGCCGTGGCGAAGGTCGCCTCCGTCACCGCGGTCTCGCCGACCGTCGCCCGCTTCACCCTGACCGCGCCGGACAGTGCGCTGCTCGAGTCGCTCGCGCAGCCGTGGACCGCGATCGAGTCGCCCGCCGGCATCGCCCGCGGCGAGGAGGCGAACTGCGAGGCGCCCGTCGGCACCGGCCCCTTCACCGTCTCGGAGTGGGTCAAGCAGGACCACGTGACCCTCACCCGCAACGAGGCCTACGACGCGTCGACCGGCCCGACCGGGGACGGCCACGAGGGCCCCGCGCACCTGGCGAGCATCACCTGGCGCTTCATCCCCGACTCCGCCACCCGCTACGCGGCGCTGCAGTCGGGCGAGGTCGACGTGCTCGACAACGCCCAGCCCGACACCCTGAAGGCCGCGACCGGAGCCACCGACCTCGTCGAGCTCGACGCGCCCCGGCCCGGCTCGGTCAACCGCCTCGAGCTCAACTCCGGGCAGGCGCCGTTCGACGACGAGTCCGTCCGCGAGGCGTTCGTCCGCGGCGTCGGCGTGAACGACGCGATCGACTCCCTCTTCTTCGGCACCGCCGAGCGCTCCTACTCCCCGCTGTCCAGCCGCGAGGCGACCGCGTACTCCGACCCGTCGCTCTTCGAGGACGCCGGGTCCGACTCCGAGACGGCCGCCGCCGAGGATCTGCTCGAGAAGGCCGGCTGGGTGGACTCGGACGGCGACGGCGTCCGCGAGAAGGACGGCACGCCGCTGACGCTGCGATTCCCCGTCAGCACCAACCAGTCGATCCCGGTCGAGCAGTCGCTGTTCGAGCAGATCCAGGCCTCGGCGAAGACCCTCGGCTTCGACGTGCGGATCAGCCTGCTCGACCTGTCGAGCTGGTACACCGCGCTCGCGTCGAACGAGTACGAGCTGGTGAGCGCCCCGTACACGAAGGTCGGACCCGACGTGCTGCGGATCCTCTACTCCTCCTCGGGCATCACCCCCGCGCCGAGCGGCTACTTCGCCAACCACGCGCAGATCGCCGACCCCGCGCTCGACTCGCTGCTCGAGCAGGCGAGCGCCACGACCGACGAGGACGCCCGCGCCGACCTGTACGAGCAGGCCCAGCGGATCGTCCTCGAGGGCTACTGGATCCTGCCGCTCTACGACCAGCAGAACCACTACCTGCACCGGTCGGCCGTCCAGGGCCTCGTCGCCCTCGACACCGTGTCGACCCCCTGGTTCGCCGACGCCTGGGTCTGACCCGGCTCCGGAGAGCCGCCTGCACCGATCGATGAGCGGACGCACGCCGGTCGAGTAGCCGCCGCGGCGGCGCATCGAGACCCCGCGATCGGGACGGGCGGAGCTCGAGACGCCCGCTCCGCGGGCTGCTCGATCAGCAGGGGTCCGTCCTCCATGCTGGTCGAGTAGCCGCCGACGGTCGCGCATCGCGTGCTCCGGAGGGAGCGGACCTCGACGACGCCCCCCTCCACCGCCCCGACCAGAGAGGACGCCCGCCCGCATGATCCGTCGCGTGCTCCTCCGCCTCGGTGGCGCCCTCGTGGTGCTGTGGGCCGTCGCGACCGCCGTCTTCGTCCTCATCCGCCTCGTCCCCGGCGATCCGGCGCAGGCGATCCTCGGCGGTCCGGGCTCGCAGGCGTCGCCCGAGGCGCTCGCCGCGGTGCGGGAGCAGTACGGCCTCGACCAGCCGCTCCTCGTGCAGTACCTGGTGCAGCTCGGCAGGCTCGCGCGCGGCGACCTCGGCACCTCCTACTCCCTGCGCACTCCCGTCGCGCAGATCCTCGGCGAGCAGCTGCCCCGCACCCTCCTGCTCGCCGTGCTCGCGCTCACCGCCGCATGGATCCTGGCGCTCGCGACCGCCCTCTGGTCGACCCGGGGCGGCCGCCTCGCCGCCGCGGTCGGGTCCGGCCTCGAGCTCACGGCAGCCGCACTCCCGCACTTCTGGCTGGCGACCGTGCTGATCGCCGTCTTCGCGACCGCGCTGCGCTGGCTGCCCCCGGTCAGCACAGGGTCGCCCGCCGGGCTGGTGCTGCCGACGCTCACCCTCGCGATCCCGCTGGCGGGCTTCCTCGGCCAGGTGATGCGCCGCTCCCTCCTCGACGCGCTGGAGTCGCCGTTCGTGCTCGCCGCTCGGGCGCGCGGCGAGGGCGAGCTCGGCGTCCGCGCCCGCCATGCGCTGCGCCACGCGGTGCTGCCAGGGGTCTCGCTCTCGGGCTGGGCGTTCGGCTACCTGATCGGCGGGGCCGTGGTGGTCGAGACGATCTTCGCGAGGCCGGGGCTCGGCCGGACTCTGCTCGCGGCGGTGACCGTCCGTGACGTGCCGGTGGTGACGGGTGTCGTGCTGGTCACGGCGCTGGCGTACATCGTCGTGACCGTCGCCACCGATCTGCTGACGCGCGTGATCGACCCGCGGCTGGCCCGGCGGGAGGCGGTCGCGTGAGCGAGCTCGAGCTGCGCGCCGCCCGCCCGCTCCGCCGGGGTCCCTCCCGCCTCCGCGCCGGCGAGGTGCTGGCCGCGGTCTTCGTGGTGCTGCTCCTGCTCGCCGCCGTGGCGCCCGGGCTGCTCGCCCCCTCCGATCCGCTCGCCGTCGCCCCGCGCGACGCCTTCACCCCACCGGGTGCCGCGCACCTGCTCGGCACCGACGAGTCCGGTCGCGACGTCCTCAGCCGCCTCATCGCGGGGGCGGGCGCTTCCCTCCTGATCGGCGCCAGCGCCACCGCGATCGGCCTCGTCCTCGGCGCGGTGCTCGGGGTGGTCGCGGCGTTCGGCGGCCGCGTCGTCGACGGCGTGATCGGCCGCGTGCTCGAGGTGCTCTTCGCCTTCCCCGCGCTCCTGCTCGCGCTGCTCGTGATCGTGGTCACGGGTCCCGGAGTCGTCCCCGCCACCATCGCGGTCGGCCTCTCGACCGCGCCGGGGTACGCCCGCATCCTGCGCACGCAGCTGCTCGGCATCCGCGACTCCGGCTACGTCGAGGCAACGCGCGTGCTGGGGCACGGACCCGTCCGCATCCTCGTCCGGCACGTCCTCCCCAACACCTTCGGGCCGCTCGCCGTGCTGGCCACCCTCGGCGTCGGCCAGGCGATCGTCTGGGCCTCGGCCCTCAGCTACCTGGGCCTGGGCGCCGAGCCGCCCGCGCCGGAGTGGGGCGCGATGCTCTCGGCGGGCCGCACCTACCTCGCGAGCGCGTGGTGGCTGACCGTGTTCCCGGGGCTGGCGATCGTGCTGACCACGATCGCGACGACGGTCCTCGGCGGGCGTCTGCGGGGTGCGCGGTGAGCGCGGTCGTCGTCGAGGGGCTCCGGGTCGCCTTCGACGGAGTCGAGGTGGTGCACGGGGTCTCGTTCCGCGTGGAGCCGGGGGAGTGCGTCGCGATCGTCGGCGAGTCCGGGTCGGGCAAGAGCGTCACCGCGCGAGCGCTGCTGGGGCTGAGCGGAGGCGCCGTGACCGGGAGCGTCCGCGTCGGCGGGACCGAGGTGGTCGGAGCGGGCGAGCGGGAGCTGCGGCGGCTGCGCGGCGGATCCGTCGGCTTCGTCCCGCAGGACGCGCTGCTCTCGCTCGACCCGCTGCGCCCGATCGGCCGCGAGATCGGCGACGTGCTCCGCCTCCACGGCCGCCTCCCCGCGGCCGAGCGCGCGCAGCGGACGGTCGAGGCCCTGGCGAGCGTCGGCATGCCGGAGCCGGCCGAGCGGATGCGGGAGCGCTCCGGCGACCTCTCCGGCGGGCTCCGCCAGCGCGCCCTCCTCGCGGCGGCCGTGGCGCTCGATCCGCCGCTGCTCGTCGCCGACGAGCCGACCACCGCGCTCGACGTCACCGTCCAGGCCCGCGTGCTCGAGCTCTTCGCCGAGCAGAAGGCGCGCGGCCGGGCGCTCGTCCTGGTCTCGCACGACCTCGCGGTGGTGGCGGGCCTCGCCGACCGCATCCTCGTGCTGGCCGACGGCCGCGTGGTGGAGGAGGGGACCGCGGCCGAGGTGCTGCGTGCGCCCCGCAGCCCCGAGGCCCGCGCGCTCGTGGCCGCCGTCCCCGCCGGGCGCCCGCGCGGCTCCCGGCTCACCGACCCGACCGCACCGGCGACCCCGCCCGAGACCCCCGGCGAGGTCGTGGTCGCGGCCCGCGGTCTCGCCGCCCGCTTCCCGCTGCCCGGCGGAGGAGTGCGGGTCGCGGTCGACGACGTCGACCTCCGGCTGCGGCGCGGCGAGACCGTCGGGCTCGTCGGCGAGTCCGGGTCGGGCAAGAGCACGGTGGCCCGGCTCGTGCTGGCGCTGCGGCGTCCGGACGCGGGCGCCGTCGAGCTGTTCGGCGAGCCGTGGTCGGCAGCGACCGAGCGCTCCCGCCGTCCCCGCCGCCCGCGGATCGGCGCCGTCTACCAGGACAGCCTCTCCTCGTTCGACCCGCGCTGGAGCGTCGGCCGCCTCCTCCGCGACGCCGGCGCAGCCTCCGTGCCCGCGCTGCTCGAGAGCGTGGGGCTCGACCCCGCCCTGGAGCGGCGCTCGCCGCGGACCCTCTCCGGCGGTCAGCGCCAGCGCGTCTCGATCGCCCGGGCGCTGGCGACGCGCCCCGACGTGCTGATCTGCGACGAGCCCGTCTCGGCCCTCGACGTGTCGGTGCAGGCGCAGATCCTCGACCTGCTCGACGACCTGCAGCGCCGTCACGGCCTCGCCCTCCTCCTCATCTCGCACGACCTCGGCGTGATCGCCCACATGAGCGATCGCATCGCGGTGATGCGCGAGGGCCGGATCGTCGAGGCTGGGCCGGCCGCGTCGCTCCTCGCCGCACCGCAGGAGGAGTACACGCGCCGCCTGCTCGCCGCCGCCCCTCGCCTCGGGCGCTGAGCCGTCCGCGGCGCGGCCCCCGCGCAAGCCCGCGCCGCGAATCCGCCGCACCTCCACCACGCGTCGGACCTGCGGCGTAGCGTTGCCGAGGTGATGCGCCCGACGACCCAGACCCTCGGCCAGCTCCGTGCCTCCGGGCACGTGCAGAAGAGCCTCCGCACCGAGATCCGCGACAACTTGCTCGACGCTCTGCGCGAGGGCCGCGATCCCTGGCCGGGCCTGCACGGTTTCGCCGAGACGGTCATCCCGCAGGTCGAGCGCGCCGTCATCGCCGGTCACGACATCGTCCTGCTGGGCGAGCGCGGCCAGGGCAAGACCCGCCTCCTGCGCACCCTCGTCGGCCTGCTCGACGAGTGGACGCCCGTGATCGAGGGGTCCGAGCTCGGCGAGCACCCCTACGAGCCGATCACCACGGAGAGCCGCCGCCGCGCGGAGGAGCTGGGCGAGGACCTGCCCGTCGCGTGGAAGTCCCGCGAGGAGCGCTACGTCGAGAAGCTGGCCACCCCCGACACCAGCGTCGCCGACCTCATCGGCGACGTCGACCCGATGAAGGTGGCCGAGGGCCGCAGCCTGGGCGACCCGGAGACCATCCACTTCGGCCTCATCCCGCGCAGCCACCGCGGCATCGTCGCGATCAACGAGCTGCCGGACCTGGCCGAGCGGATCCAGGTCGCCATGCTCAACGTGATGGAGGAGCGCGACATCCAGATCCGCGGCTACGTCCTCCGCCTCCCCCTCGACGTCCTCGTCGTCGCGAGCGCGAACCCGGAGGACTACACGAACCGCGGCCGGATCATCACGCCGCTGAAGGACCGCTTCGGCGCCGAGATCCGCACCCACTACCCGACGGCTCTCGTCGACGAGGTCGCCGTCATCCGGCAGGAGGCGGACCTCGTCGCGACCGTGCCCGATGCGCTCATCGAGATCCTCGCCCGCTTCACGCGGGCCCTGCGCGAGTCGAGCTCCGTCGATCAGCGCAGCGGTGTCAGCGCCCGCTTCGCCATCGCCGGCGCCGAGACCATCGCCGCCGCCGCCCTGCACCGCGCCACCCGCCGCGGCGAGGAGGAGGCGGTCGCCCGCCCCATCGACCTCGAGACCGCCGTCGACGTGCTCGGCGGCAAGATCGAGTTCGAGTCGGGGGAGGAGGGCCGCGAGGACGAGATCCTCGACCACCTGCTCCGCCAGGCCACCGCCGAGACCGTCCGCGCCCACCTGCGCGGCGTCGACCTCGGGCCGCTCGTCGAGGCGGTCGAGAACGGCGCGATGATCACGACCGGCGAGCAGGTGACCGCCCGCGAGTTCCTGGCCGGCCTGCCGCTGCTGGGCGAGGCCCGCGTGTACGACGAGGTCGCCGAGCGCCTCGACGCCGTGGGGGAGGGGCGCCGCGCCGGAGCGGTCGAGCTCGCCCTCGAGGGCCTCTACCTCTCGCGCAAGCTGAGCAAGGAGACGGGCGGGGGCGAGGCCGTCTATGGCTGATGCTCCGCGCGGCAACCGGCGGCTGAAGCGCGACGCGCGCTACGCGAAGTACGACGGGGGACCCGATCCGCTCGCTCCTCCGGTCGACCTGAAGGAGGCCCTCGACGCGATCGGCGAGGACGTGATGGGCGGCACCTCGCCCGAGCGCGCCCTGCGCGAGTTCCTCCGCCGTGGCACCCGCGACCGCGAGGGCCTGGACGACCTGGCCGCCCGCGTCGCCGAGCGGCGTCGCGAGCTCACGCAGAGGAACAACCTCGACGGCACGCTCCGCGAGATCCGCGAGCTCCTCGACAAGGCCGTCCTCGCCGAGCGCAAGCAGCTCGCCCGCGACACGCAGTTGGACGACGGCGACCGCGCGCTCGCAGAGATCCAGCTCGACAGCCTCTCGCCCTCACCGGCCGCGGCCGTCTCGGAGCTCCGCGACTACCGCTGGCAGAGCCCCGAGGCGCGCGCCGACTTCGAGCGGATCCGCGAGCTCCTGGGCCGCGAGATGCTCGATCAGCGCTTCGAGGGGATGAAGCAGGCCCTCGAGAACGCGAGCGATGAGGACCGGGCCGCGATCGACGCGATGCTCCGCGACCTGAACGAGCTGCTCGAGGCGCACGCGCGCGGGGAGGACACCCCCGAGCAGTTCGACGCCTTCATGGAGCAGCACGGCGAGTACTTCCCCGAGGGCCCGGAGTCGGTGGACGAGCTGATCGACGCGCTCGCCGCCCGCGCGGCCGCGGCTCAGCGGATGCGCAACTCGATGACCGCCGAGCAGCGCGCCGAGCTCGACGCCCTCGCCCAGGAGGCCTTCGGCACGCCGGAGCTCATGCAGTCCCTCGGCCGCCTCGACGAGACCCTGCGGGGGCTCCGTCCCGGCGAGGACTGGGGCGGCTCCGAGCGGATGGACGGCGAGCAGGGGCTCGGCCTCGGCGACGGGACGGGCGTGTTCCAGGAGCTGGCCGACCTCGACGCCCTCGCCGACCAGCTCGCGCAGACGGACCGCTCCTCCCTCGACGACCTCGACCTCGACCTGCTGGCGAAGCGCCTCGGCGAGGACGCCTCCGTCGACGCGCAGACGCTGAAGCGCCTGGAGCGGGCCCTGCGCGACTCCGGGACTTTGCGCCGCGGCTCCGACGGCCGCCTCGCCCTCAGCCCGAAGGCCATGCGCCAGCTCGGCAAAGCGCTCCTGCGCGACATCGCCGAGACCGTCTCCGGCCGTCAGGGCGCCCGCGACGTCCGGCGCGCGGGCGCGGCGGGCGAGCGCTCCGGAGCGACGCGCTCGTGGGAGTTCGGCGACACCGAGGCCTGGGACATCCCCCGCACGGTGACCAACGCCCTCACCCGCACCGCCGGCGAGGGCCGGCCGGTCGGCTCGGGGGTGCGCATCCTGATCGACGACGTCGAGGTGCAGGAGACGGAGGCGCGCACGCAGGCCTGTGTCGCGCTCCTCGTCGACACGTCGTTCTCGATGGCGATGGACGGCCGCTGGGTGCCGATGAAGCGCACCGCCCTCGCCCTGCACACCCTGATCAGCAGCCGGTTCCGCGGAGACGCGCTGCAGCTCGTCGCCTTCGGCCGACGCGCCGAGGTGATGGACGTCGAGCAGCTGGTGGGCCTGGACGCGGAGTGGGACAAGGGCACGAACCTGCACCACGCGCTGCTGCTGGCCAACCGGCACTTCCGCAAGCACCCGAACGCGCAGCCCGTGCTGCTCATCGTCACCGACGGCGAGCCGACCGCGCACCTCGAGCCCGACGGCGGCGTCTTCTTCGACTACCCGCCGGACCCGCTGACGGTCGCCGTCTCGGTCCGCGAGCTCGACGCGTCGCTCCGCCTCGGCGCGCACACCACGTTCTTCCGCCTGGGCGACGACCCGGGCCTCGCGCGCTTCATCGACTCGCTCGCCCGCCGGGTCGGCGGCTCGGTGGTGAACCCGGAGGCGGAGGACCTGGGAGCGGCCGTCGTCTCCTCCTACCTCGGCGCTCGCGGCGCGGGTCCGGGAGGCGGCGGAGCGCCCGGCGAGGAGCTGTTCGGCCGCGGCTGGAGCTTCTGAGCCGTTCAGGATGCAGGAGGGATCCGCTCCCGCGCCTGAGGATCAGCGCGTCTCCGCCGCTCCGGAGGCGTTCGTCCTGAGTTCCGACCGCGCCCGGCTCAGAACAGCGGCCAGGGCACCGCGGGCATCCCGCCCCGCGGGCCCGGGAAGCGGCCGAAGGAGCCGAGCCGCTCGCAGCGCTTCGCGAACTCGGCGACCTCGTCCTCGGTGAGCAGCTCCGAGAGCGCCTCGCCGAGCGGTCCGTCGATCTGCGCGCGCAGGAGCGCCAGCGCCGTCAGCTCCTCCTCGAGCAGCGGTTCGCCGATCCAGCCCCAGAGGACCGTGCGCAGCTTGTGCTCGGAGTGGAAGGTGAGGCCGTGGTCGACCCCGTAGCGGTGGCCGTCGGGCAGCGCGAGCACGTGCCCGCCCTTCCGGTCCGCGTTGTTGGCGACCACGTCGAACACGGCCATCCGGCGCAGCGCCGTCGAGTCCTCGTGCACGAGGGAGATATCGCGGTCCTCCTCGTCGCTGCCGTCGAGGACGTGCCGCCATCCGTCGGGCACGGCGTCGGCGGGCACCAGGTCGACCGCGTCCTGGTCCGGATCGATGTCCTGCCAGAGCTGGACCATGCCCGGCCCGAGCGGACCGTCGCGGAGCCACGTGCGCGGCACCACGTTCCAGCCGAGCGCCTCCGAGACGAGGTAGGCGGCGACCTCGCGGCCCGCGAGCACGCCGTCCGGGAAGTCCCACAGCGGCTTCTCGCCCGAGATCGGCTTGTAGACGACGGACGTCTCGCCGAGCTGCGCGAGGAACGTCGCGTTCGAGGCGATCGTGATCCGGCCGGCCAGCTCCAGCTCGCCGTCGAGCCCGCCCGGGTCGCTCATGCGAGCGGGCAGTCGTGCCCGTCGGGATCCATCGGCTCGCCGCAGCGGGGGCAGAGCGGACGTCCGGCGCCGACGACCTCGAGGGTTCGCTTCGCGAAGGCGCGCGCCGTGCCGACCGGGATCTTCACCTGCAGCATCTCGGTGGGCTCGGGCTCCTCCTCGGAGTCGTCCTCCGCCTCGGTCAGCGGGTAGGCCTCGATCACGATCTGCGCGGTGGACGGGTCCCAGCCGAGGCTGAGACCGCCGACGCGGAACTCGGGCTCCACGGGCTGGTCGAGCGGGTCGTTGTCGACGAGCTCCGGGGGAGTGCCGGCGGGGACGCTGACCGGGTTGCCCTGGGCGGTCATCAGCTGGTCGAGGATCTCGTCGATCTTCTCGGCGAGGAGGGCCGACTGCTGCTTCTCGAGGCCGACGCTGACCACGCGGGGCCCGGTCTTGGCCTGGAGGTAGAAGGAGCGCGAGCCGGGTGAGCCGACGGTCCCCACGACGACGCGATCGGGCCAGTCGAATCCGTGCACGATCGGAGGCATGCCCCCAGTCTACGAGCGCCCGCCTCCGCAGTGGCTGCGCGCGTCGGGCTCGGGCGGCCTGCTGATCGAGCAGCCGTCTCTTCTGCTGGCCGAGCCCCCCGCGGAGCGGGCGCATCGAGATCCATCGTCGGCGAGCACCCGCATCCCTGCCGCTCGATCGAGCCCTGAAGCGGCCCTCCCGAACCGCGCCTACTCGTGCCCCGCCCCGCCCCCCACGGCGGCGTCCGCCACGGGGGCCGCCTTCCGCAGCCAGCCCAGGTCCCCGGCGTCCGTGTTCATCGAGACGACCTCGGGCCGCCCCGCGCCGTAGCGGATGATCGACACCGACGCCGGTCCGACGCTGAGCCTCTGGAAGAGGTCGAGGTGCATGCCGAGCGCGTCCGCGAGGATCGCCTTGATCGTGTCTCCGTGGCTGACCGCCGCCCACACCGCGCCGGCCCCGTGCTCCTCCGCCACCGCCGCGTCGTGGCGGCGGATCGCCGACACGGCCCGGGCCTGCATCGCGAGCATCCCCTCGCCGCCGGGGAACACCACCGCGGAGGGCTGGTTCTGCACCGTCGCCCAGAGCGGCTCCGTCGCGAGATCCCGCAGCGAGCGCCCCGACCAGTCGCCGTAGTCGCACTCGGTGATGCCCTTGTCGATCACCGTCGCCGGCGATCCCGTCTGCCGCTCGAGGACGAAGCGCGTGGTCTGCCGGCACCGCTCGAGCGGGCTCGACACCACGGTCGCGAGCTCGACCGCCGCCAGCCGCTCCCCGGTGCGCGCCGCCTGCGTGCGTCCGACGTCGTCGAGCCGCACTCCGGCGGTGCGTCCGGCGAGGATCCCCGCGGTGTTCGCGGTGGTGCGTCCGTGCCGGACGAGGAGGAGCGTGGGCATGGGGCCAGCGTAGGCGGCCGCGCTCCCGCCCCGCCCCGCCGAGGGGCCGGGGTCGCGCCGGCGCGTTCCGCGCGACTCCATCGCGGGACGGATGCCCCGACCGCAGCGCCTGCCTAGGGTGGAGGAGCGGCCGCCCACCGCGGCCCGGAAGGGACACACATGGACGGGACGACGCCCCCCGGCATTCCCCAGGACGGCACGGACACCGAGAGCCCCGCCGCGCGCACCGCCGCCGACGGCACCGCTGCCGAGCACACCGACTCCGCGCACACCGACTCCGCGACCCCCGCGTGGGCCGCCCCCGAGGCCTCCGGCCGCCATGGCGAGGTCGCTCTGCGGATCCGCGGCCTCCGCAAGCGCTTCGGCGACAAGGAGGCCGTGAAGGACATCGACCTCGACGTCCCCGCCGGCTCCTTCTTCGGGCTCGTCGGCCCCAACGGCGCGGGCAAGACGACGACCCTCTCGATGGCCACGGCCCTGCTCCGCCCCGACAGCGGCGTCGTCACGATCCACGAGGTCGACGTCTGGAAGGACACTCTCGAGGCGAAGCGGTTGATCGGCGTCCTCGCCGACGGCGTCAAGCTGTTCGACCGCCTCACCGGTCTGCAGCTCGTCACCTACTACGGCCTGCTCTGCGGGCTCGAGCGCTCCGTCGTCGTCGAGCGGACCGACGACCTCCTCGCCCTGCTCGGCCTCGATCCGGCCGACCGCACGCTCGTCGTGGACTACTCCGCGGGCATGACCAAGAAGATCGCGCTCGCCTGCGCGCTCGTGCGCGCCCCGCGCCTCCTGGTGCTCGACGAGCCGTTCGAGTCGGTCGACCCGGTCTCGGCGGCGAACATCCGCGACATCCTGACCGGCTTCGTCGCGTCGGGCGGCACGGTCATCGTCTCGTCCCACTCCATGGACCTCGTCGAGCGGATGTGCGACCGCGTCGCCGTCATCGCCGACGGCCGCGTGCTCGCCTCCGGCACCCTCGAGGAGGTCCGCGCCGGCTCCAGCCTCGAGGAGCGCTTCGTCGAGCTGGTCGGCGGCCGCACCCACCAGGAGGGACCGGCATGGTTGCGCATCTCCTGAGGCTGCGGCTGCTCCTGCTCCGCAACTCGCTGACGCGGAACGTGTGGCAGCTGATCGGCGTGATCCTCGGCGGTCTCTACGCGATCGCAGTGCTCGGCCTGGTCGCGGCCGGCCTGGTCGCGCTCGGAGGCACGGACCCGGCGTTCGCGAACGTCGCGATCGTCCTCGGCGGCTCCGCTCTGATCCTCGGCTGGGTGCTCGGGCCGATCTTCCTGTCCGGCTCCGACCAGAGCCTCGACCTGCCCACCCTCGCGACCTTCCCGATCCCGCTGCGGACCCTCCTCCTCGGGCTCGCCGCCGCGGGCCTCGCGGGCATCCCCGGCGTGGTGACCACGCTCGGGGCGCTCGCCTCCGCGGCCGCCTGGTGGAGCCGTCCGATCGGCATCCTGCCCGGCCTCGTCGCCGCGGTGATCGGCGTCGCGACCTGCGTGGTCGCGTCCCGCCTGATCGGCGCGCTCACCACGGGCCTGGGCTCGAGCCGCCGCTACCGCGAGGTGATCGGCGGCGTCGTGCTCGTCGTCGTCATCCTGCTCGGACCGCTCTTCTTCGGCCTGACCAACGTGATCCGCGACGGCCTGGACGTCCTGCCCGTGATCGCGGGCGCCCTCGGCTGGTCGCCGCTCGGCGCGATCTGGGCCGTCCCCGGATCCGTCGTCGCGGGCGACTGGGTCGCGGCGATCGCGCGCCTGCTGATCGGGCTCGCGACGCTGGCCGCCCTCGTCTGGGCGTGGGCCCGGGCGCTGCGGCACGCGCTCGCGGAGCCCGCCGCGTCCGGCGCGCACTCCGCCTCCGGATCCGCGGGCCTCGGCCTGTTCGGGCGCTTCCCCGGCACCCCGACCGGCGCCGTCGCCGCGCGTGCCCTCGGCTACTGGTGGCGCGACCCGCGCTACAGCCGCGGGCTCCTCGTCATCCCCGCCGTCGTCGTCCTCGCGGTCTTCTACTCCGCGATCGGCAGCGGGGGCGACACCTTCGTGCTGCTCTCGGCCGTGCTCGTCGCCCTGATCTTCGGCGTGACCCTCTGCGCCGACGTGTCGTACGACGGCACCGCCTGGGCGGCGCACGTCAGCTCCGGAGTGACGGGGTCGGCCGACCGCGCCGGTCGCGTCGTCGCCGCCGCGATCATCGGCATCCCTGCGGTCGTCGTCGTGGCGGTGGGCACCGCGCTGTACGCGGGACGCGCCGACGCGATCCCGGCCGTGCTGGGCATGGCGCTGGCCCTCGTGCTCAGCGGGTTCGGAGTGTCGAGCGTCGCCTCGTCGCTCGTCGTCTACCCCGTGCCCGGGCCGGGGGACAGCCCGCTGAAGACGCCGCCGGGCTCCGGGATGATCTCGAGCGTCGTGATGCTGGGGAGCATGGCCGCGACCGGCCTGCTGGCGCTCCCGTCGATCGTCCTCGGCGCGATCTCGCTCATCGGCGGCGACCCGGCCTTCGGCCTGATCGGACTGGCGGCCGCCCTCGTGCTGGGCACCGTCTTCGCGCTGGTCGGCATCCGCGTCGGCGGTCGGATCGTCGACCGCCGAGCGCCGGAGCTGTTCGCCGCCCTCGTGACGATCGGCTGACGCGGGTGGCGGGGCGCGGGTGGGCCGAGCGTCTCTCGCCGCCTCCGCGCCGAGCAGCTCGGCGACGC
>NZ_PSWB01000032.1:0-37403 GCF_002931865.1 Rathayibacter sp. AY1C7
CCGCCGATCCCCTCACCGGCGAGGACCCGGCCCGCACGCCGCCCCTGCTCCACGACCTCGACGGAGTGGACGTCGACGTCGACATCACCCCTCCCGCGCAGCCCGGCTCCCTCTCGCTCTCCGTCGCCGCCGACGCCGTCGACCTCGCCGAGTCGGGCTCCACCGCCCTCCAGCGCCGGTTCACAGGCGGGCTCCCCACGGTCACCGTCACCGACTCGCGCGTCGGCGCGCAGAACGACTGGTACGTCCTCGCCTCGGCGAGCGCCCTCACCAGCCCGAGCGCCTCGATCGGAGCCGACCACCTCGGCTGGACCCCGCGCCTGATCACCGGCACCGGCGCCATCGCGGGCGATCCGGTCGCCTCCTCCCTCGAGGGCGGCGCGGGCCTGCGGGACGCGCTGCTGCTCGGAGCCGCCGGCGGGGCCGGCACCTGGAGCGCCGACGCCGAGCTGCGGCTGCTGGCCGAGCCGGACGTCGAGGCCGGCTCCTACCGCTCGACGATCACGCTGTCGCTGTTCTCCTAGGCGCGGACCAGCGCAACGGCCGGGGACCGCGCCCCGCGGTCACTCCTGAGCGACCGCGACCGCCACGACGAGCGCGGAGTGGACCGTCGGCTCAGAGACGGCGAAGTAGCGGCTCGAGCCCTCGATCCAGGCCTCGGTCGCGCCCTCCCTGGTGCGGAAGCGGACGGGCTCGTCGCTCGACGTCCCGCGCCCGTCGGCCTTCGCGACCGCCTGCGAGCGCAGATCGGCGAGCACCTGCTCCGCCGTCGTCGCCCCGGACGCCACGCGGTCGCGGACGCTGCGGGCACGCACCGCGTCGATCCCGATGTCGCGTCCGGTCGCCAGCGCCGCGACCACCGCGCCGTCGCAGTGCGCGATGCTGATCCGCATCCGCTCCAGCGCCGGGTGCTCGCCGCGGAGCACCGGGCGGCCGTGCGGTCCGGAGCAGCGCTCGCAGCACGCGTCCACGGCGACCTCGAGGGGATCGATCCCGAGCGTCTCAGCAGCCAGCTCGCGCACGAGGACCCGGCCGAGGAGGAAGCCGTCCCGGACCTCGCGCCGACTCGTCGCCTCGTAGCGCAGGCGCTCGGCGAGGGTGAGCAGGCGCAGCATCCGGTGGCGGGCGGAGTCGAGGACCTCGGGCCGCGCCCAGCGCAGCTGCACGTCGTCGGTGGCGAGGAGGGGGAGTCCGGTCATGCCCCGGACGCTACGCACGCCAGGCGACATCGGCGTGACGGGAGGGTGGCCGGAGGGAGACGGGCCGCTGTTGACTGGGAGGCGTGCAGACCTTCCTCCCCTACCCCGACTTCCACCGCAGCGTCCGCGCCCTCGACGGCAAGCGGCTCGGCAAGCAGCGCGTCGAGACGCTGCAGGTCATGCGGGCGCTGACCGTTCCGGGGTACGGCTGGCAGAACCACCCCGTCACGCGGATGTGGCGGGGCTACCGACCGGCGCTGATGACCTACCAGCGCGAGACCTGCGCGGAGTGGACGGAGCGCGGCTTCGCCGACACGTGCCTCGTGAAGACCGAGGAGGCCCTCGCCGCCGCCCCGGAGGATCTCGCCGCCTACCTGACCGGCGACTACGCGCTCCCGCCGTGGTTCGGCGACGAGCGGCTGCACCTCTCGCACCGCTCGAAGCTCGTGACCAAGGACGAGGACCACTACGGCCCGCTGTTCCCCGGCACGCCGCCGGGGCTCGACTACCTCTGGCCCGTCGGCGCCTGAGCTCAGGCCGCGGGCGGGCGGAGGAACGGGATCGCGATGCGCGGACGGAACACCTCGCGCTGGTTCGCCTTCACCAGTCCGCAGATGATCAGCACGAAGTGCACCAGCCAGAGCACGGCGAACAGCGTGATCGGGATGCCGATCGGGTAGAAGTCCTTCGCGAGCGGGGTGTCGGAGGCGGCGAAGAGCAGCACGACGTGCGCGCCGAGCGTCACGACCCCGATCAGGATCACCGTCAGACCCCAGTTCGCCGCGTTCCGCGCGTTCTCGGCGGCGAGCCCGCCCTTCCTCCGGGCGGAGGGGTACACGGACGCCATGACGATGCCGCCCACGATCAGGCTGAGGAACGGGATCCCGATGAACGCGAGGAAGCCGAGAGCGTACGAGAGGGCGCCCGTGGGCGGTGCGGGGACGGCCTGCGGAGGCGCGACCGGAGCGGCCTCCGGGGTCGTCGCGTCGGCCGGTCGGGGGTCGGAGGAGGGGCTCGCCATGCCGACAGCCTAGGGAACGCCGTCCCCCGGGTGGCGGTCAGGGTCTTTTCAGGCCTCTGGCCGGGCCTTCGTCTTCGGGGGCTCTCGGGTTAGTCTGTCGAGGTTGACCTGCCGCACGGAGCGTGCAGGGCGTCGGCCGCGGTCGTCGCAGCATCCGGGGGGATTCGCGAAGGAGAAGGTTTGGCGTCCGACAGAAGGACCACCGGTGGTGTGGTCAAGGCGATCGTGGGCTTCCTGGGCATGAGCGTCGTGGCCGGAGTCCTCGTGACCGCCACCGTCACCCCGGCCGTGGCGCTCGCCGGAGTCGCCGCGAACCAGTCGATCGGCGTCTTCGACGGCCTGCCCGACTACCTCGAGGTCGACAAGCTCTCCGAGAAGAGCAACATCTACGCGACCGGCTCCGACGGCCCGCAGCTGCTCGCCTCCTTCTACGTCGAGAACCGCGTCGAGGTGCCGCTCGACCGCATCGCCCAGGCCGCCAAGGACGCCGCCGTCTCGGGTGAGGACCCCCGCTTCTACGACCACGGCGGAGTCGACCTCCCCGGCACCCTCCGCGCCGTCGCGCAGACCTACGTGCTCGGCAACGACGTGCAGGGCGGATCCTCGATCACCCAGCAGTACGTGAAGAACGTCCTCGTCGAGAAGGCCGTCCGCAACATCTCGGACGACTCCGAGCGCGCGGCCGCGATCGACGAGGCCACCCGGACCTCCCCCGAGCGCAAGCTCCGCGAGATGAAGCTCGCCATCGGGCTCGAGAAGCAGTACACGAAGGACCAGATCCTCCAGGGCTACCTCAACATCGCGTTCTTCGGAGGCACCACCTACGGCCTCGAGACCGCCGCGAACTACTACTACGCGACCTCGGCCGCGGACCTCTCGATCGCCCAGGCCGCGAGCCTCATCGCGATCGTCAACAACCCGGCCGTCCTGCGGATCGACCAGCCCGACAACCCGGACAACGGCGCCGCGAACGGCTACGCCCGCAACAAGGACCGCCGCGACTACATCATCGGCAAGATGCTCGAGGAGGGGAAGATCTCGCAGGAGGACCACGACGCCGCCGTCGCCACTCCGATCGAGCCCCGCATCACCCAGCCCAGCACCGGCTGCTCGACCGCGGGCAACGCGGGCTTCTTCTGCGACTACGTCACCAACGTCCTGAAGAACAACGAGATCTTCGGCGCCGACGAGGACACCCGCTGGACCAACTTCCGCCGCGGCGGCCTCGACGTCTACACGACGCTCGACGTCGGCCTGCAGGACGCGGCCGTCGCCGCCGTCGACGCGCAGGTCCCGCAGACCTGGAACTTCGACGTCGGAGCCGTCTCCGTCAGCGTCGAGGTCGGATCCGGGCGCGTGCTCGCGATGACGCAGAACAAGAAGTACTCGCAGGATCCGGACGTCCTCACGACCGACCCGTCCTACAGCGCCGTGAACTACAGCACCGATCGGGCCAACGGCGGATCCTCCGGGATCCAGCCGGGCTCGACCTACAAGCTCTTCACCCTGGTGGAGTGGCTGAAGGAGGGCCACAGCATCAACGAGTCGGTCGACGGGACGCGCAAGTCCACCTGGGGCACCTTCACGGACTCCTGCGTCTCCGGCGGCACCGACACGAGCAACGAGACGAGCGCGAAGAACGACGAGGGCGGCACCGGCGAGGTCGGCACCCCGGTGTCCTTCACGAAGACCTCCCTCAACACCGGCTTCGTCGGCATGGCCCGTGAGCTCGACCTGTGCGGCATCCGCGACACCGCGGTCGACATGGGCGTGAAGCAGGGCAGCGGCGAGGAGCTCGAGCACAACCCGTCGTCGGTGCTCGGCACGAACTACGTCTCGCCCCTCTCGATGGCCGGCGCCTTCGCCACCATCGCCTCCGGCGGCACGACCTGCGACCCCGTCGCGATCGACCGCATCACCGACTCCGCCGGAGCCGACCAGCCGGTGCCCCCGGCGAACTGCCGCCAGTCGATCGACCGCAACGTCGCCGCCACCGCGGCCGTCGCGCTGCAGGCGACCTTCACCGGCGGCGGGACGGCCGTGGCCTCCCGCACCGGCGACGGCGTTCCGCTGATCGGCAAGACCGGCACCACCGACGACGCGAAGGCCACCTGGATGACCGGAGCGAGCACCCGCGTCGCGACCGCCGTCGGCGTGTTCAACGTGAAGGGCGACGCGAACCTGCGCCTCGGCCGCTACTCCTTCGACTCCGGATCCGCCGCCACCGCGCGCCACCGCATCTGGCCGGTCGTCATGCGCGCCGCCGACGCGACGTACGGCGGGACGGACTTCCCGGAGGCCGACGGCTCGCTGCAGGTCGTCCCGAAGGTGGACATCCCGGATGTCGTCGGGCTCTCCTCCGCCGACGCCGAGGCCAAGCTCGAGGCGGCCGGCTTCGGCGTCGTGCAGGGCGGCACGGAGGCGAGCGACGCCGCGGTCGGGACGGTCACCCGCGCCGCCCCGTCGGGCTCGGCCCCGCGCGGCACCGCGATCACCGTGTTCACCAGCTCCGGCAACCAGAAGACCGTGCCGAACGTGACGGGCCAGGACCTGGAGGCCGCGAAGAACGCCTTCGGCGCCGCCGGCTTCACGAAGATCACGCTCGCCTGCGCCGAGGACCCGAAGGCGCCCGACGCCGGCCAGGTCACCGGGCAGGAGCCGGCCGGCGGCTCCCCCGTCGCTCCGGACGCCACGCTGAAGGTGACGATCACCGCGAAGAAGTGCCCCTGACCGGCGCCTGACGGCTCGCGAGAACGCGTCCGGCCCGCGAGGATCCTCGGATCCCGCGGGCCGGACGCGTTCCTGTCGGACGACGGCGTCGGAGCCGGGGCTACTGCCCGCGCCCCCGGATCGCGCCGACGATCGCGACGGTCGCGAAGTAGACGATGAGGGCCAGCACGCCGAACGAGGCGAGCGCCCCGCTGGCCTCGGCCCAGGGCCGTCGCTCGTCCGTCATGGTGCCGGGCATGACGATGTCGAGGGCGAACATGCCCACCGCCAGGGCGAAGCAGACGAGGCTCAGCACGAGCAGCGCCCGGACCGCCTTGCCCACGGGGTCGTAGTAGCGCGGGTTCGACATCGTGCCTCCGGTTCTCGTGCTCTCGTGTCTATCCCGCCCGGACCGCTGTGGCAAGCCGTGGGGACGCGAAGACCCCCGCCCCTCCCCCTCCGCGGGCGCCGCTCGCGACGACGGGCGGTGCCGTCGTCACGAGCGGTGTCTCGCGGAAGGAGGAGGGACGGGGGTCGGAGCGGGACCGGCTACGCGGCCAGCGGGAGGGCGGCGGCCGAGGTCACCAGCAGCTCGCCGGCGACGGCGTCGACGCGGACCGCGCCTCCGTCGGAGACCTCGCCGCTGACGAACAGGTCGGCGATCCGGTCGTCGATGGAGCGCTGGACGAGCCGGCGCAGGGGCCGGGCGCCGTACTGCGGCTCGTAGCCGTTCTCGGCGAGCCAGTCGACGGCCGCCTCCGTCACCTCGAGCGTCACCTCGCGGGGAGCGAGGCGGGAGCGCGTGGTGTCGAGGACGATGCCGACGATCTCCCGCAGCTGCTCGCGGCCGAGGCGGCGGAACAGGACGATCTCGTCGATCCGGTTGAGGAACTCGGGGCGCATCGCCTCGCGGAGACGGCCCATGACGCGATCGCGCAGGTCCTTCTCCGAGGCGAAGCCCTCGGCCGACGCGTCGCTCTGAGCGACGAAGCCGAGCGCACCCGACCGCGAGGCCAGGAACTCCGAGCCGAGGTTCGAGGTCATGATGATCACCGTGTTGCGGAAGTCGACCGTCCGCCCCTGGCCGTCGGTCAGACGCCCGTCGTCGAGCACCTGCAGCAGCAGGTTGAACACGTCGGGGTGCGCCTTCTCGATCTCGTCGAAGAGGACCACCGAGTACGGGTTCCGGCGCACGCGCTCGGTCAGCTGACCGGCCTCGTCGTAGCCGACGTACCCGGGAGGGGCGCCGACCAGCCGCGAGACCGTGTGACGCTCGCCGAACTCGCTCATGTCGAAGCGGATGACCGACTGCTCATCGGCGAAGAGGGAGCCCGCGAGGGTGCGCGCCAGCTCCGTCTTGCCGACACCGGTCGGGCCGAGGAAGAGGAACGAGCCGACCGGGCGCGAGGAGTCGCCGAGGCCTGTGCGGCTGCGGCGGACGGCCCGGGCGACCGCGGTGACCGCGTCGTCCTGGCCGATGACCCGCTGGTGCAGCTCGGTCTCGAGGTGCGCGAGGCGCTCGCGCTCCCCCTCTGTGAGCCGCGACACCGGGATGCCGGTGGCGCGGGCAATGACGGCCGCGATCTCGGTCTCGCCGACGACCGCCTCCGCGGGGGCGCTGCCGGTGGCCGCGTCGAGCTCCGCCTGCACGGCGCTGATCTCGTCGCGGACGCGGGACGCCTCCTCGTAGTGCTCGGCCGAGACGGCCGCGTTCTTGTCGGCCTCCAGGGTCGCCAGACGCTCGAGCAGAGCTCCGGTGTCGACGCCGGCTCCGAGGCGGAGGCGGAGGCGCGCGCCGGCCTGGTCGATCAGGTCGATCGCCTTGTCGGGCAGCACGCGGTCGGTGAGGTACCGGGCCGAGAGCTCGACGGAGGCGCGCAGGGCCTCGTCCGTGAAGCGCACGCGGTGGTGCTCCTCGTAGGCGGGGCGCAGGCCGTGCAGGATGGCGACCGCGTCCTCGATGCCGGGCTCGCCGACGCGGACCGGCTGGAAGCGCCGCTCCAGTGCCGGGTCCTTCTCGATGGTGCGGTACTCCTTGAGCGTGGTGGCGCCGACGAGGTGCAGGTCGCCTCGGGCCAGACGCGGCTTGAGGATGTTGCCCGCGTCCATGCCGCCCTCGCCGCCGCCGCCCGCACCGACGACGGTGTGGACCTCGTCGATGAAGACGATCAGCTCGCCGGAGTGCGCCGCGATCTCGTCCATGGTGCCGGTGAGGCGCTCCTCGAAGTCGCCGCGGTAGCGGGTGCCGGCCAGCATGCCGGGGAGGTCGAGCGAGATCACGCGCTTGCCGCGCAGCTGCTCGGGGACCTCCTTCGCCACGATCGCGCGGGCCAGGCCCTCGACGATGGCGGTCTTGCCGACGCCGGCCTCGCCGACGAGCACCGGGTTGTTCTTGGTGCGGCGGCTGAGGATCTCGACGGTCTGCTCGATCTCGTCGGCGCGCCCGATGACCGGGTCGAGCCGGCCCTCGCGGGCGAGAGCGGTGAGGTCGGTGCCGAACTTGTCGAGCAGCGGAGTGTCGGAGGCGGGCTGTCCCGCCTCCTGCTGCTGCGGGGCCTCGGTCTCGCGCATGCCCTGGGTGAGGGCCTCGGCGGTGACGCCGGCGCGGGCGAGGACCTGCCCGGCGGGGGCGTCCTGGCCGAGCACGAGCGCGAAGAAGAGGTGCTCGGGCTCGATGTAGGTCGAGCCGCTGGAGCGGGCGACCTGGTAGGCGTGGAACAGCGCGCGCTGCGCGCTGGGGGTGATGGTGGCTGCGTTCTGCGAGGCGTGGGCCTCGTCGGCCTGCGGGAGGCGCGCCTCCGCGGCGGTGGCGATGGTGGCGGGGTCGACGCCGATGCGGCGCACGGCCTGCGAGACGGTCTCGTCGTCGATGAGCACGCGGAGCACGTGCAGGGCGTCGAGCTCGGTCTGGCCGCGCTCGAGGGCGAAGCGTCCTGCGGACTGCAGGATGTCGCGGGTACGGGCGGTGAGGAATCGGCTGAGGTCGATCGACCGCGCCGCGCGGGCGCGCTCACCGTCGAGGTAGCGGGCGAGGAAGTCGTCGAACGAGCTCGCTCCGGCCTCGCTGTAGTTGTCGGGCACCTGTCCTCCTGAGGAAGTTGAGTCGGTTACGCTCAAGTTCAACGCAGGGGTGCCGTTCCTATTCCCGCCCCTCCCCCGCGAGATGCCGCTTCGGTCCGCGGCACACCGCGGCGGGCGTTCCGACCGGCGTCTCGCGGGGACGGGAAGAGGCACGGACTCCGGGGAGTCCGTGCCTCTCTGCGCCGACGCGCATTTCCTCCGGGGTGGGAGCTCTAGGGGACGAGGTAGCCCGCCGCGCGGAACAGCTCGTACCACTCCGGCCGCGTGAGCGGCAGATCGGAGCCGAGGGCCGCATCGCGCACGCGCTGCTCGTTGGTCGTGCCGAGCACGACCTGCATGCCCGCCGGGTGGCGGGTGATCCAGGCGGTGGCCACGGCGATCGCCGGGACCTCGTAGGTCGCTGCGAGCCGGTCGATGACGGCGTTCAGCTCGGGGTAGGCCGGGTTGTCGAGGAAGACGCCGGTGAAGAACCCCGCCTGGAAGGGCGACCAGGCCTGGACGGTGATGTCGTTCAGGCGGCAGTAGTCGAGGATGCCGGCGTCGCGCATGACGGACTGGTCCTCGCCGACCATGTTGGAGGCGACACCCTGCGCGATCAGCGGCGCATGGGTGATCGAGAGCTGCAGCTGATTCGCCACGATCGGCTGGTTCAGCGACTTCTTCAGCAGCTCGATCTGGTACGGCGTCTGGTTCGAGACGCCGAACTGCTTCACCTTGCCGGACGCGTGCAGCTCGTCGAACGCGCGGGCCACCTCATCGGGCTCGACGAGCGCGTCGGGCCGATGCAGGAGCAGCACGTCGACGTAGTCGGTGCGCAGCGCCTTCAGCGAGCCCTCGACCGAGGCCATCAGGTGCTCGTAGGAGAAGTCGAAGTACGGGCCGTCGCCGACGATGCCCGCCTTGGTCTGCAGCACGATCTGCTCGCGCTCGGAGGAAGTCAGCGCCATCGCCTCGGCGAAGCGCTCCTCGCACTGGTGCAGCTTCTTGCCGTAGACGTCGGCGTGATCGAAGAAGTCGATGCCCGAGTCGCGGGCGGCGCCGACGAGACCGCGGATGGCCTCGTCGGTCATGTCGGGGATGCGCATGAGGCCGAGGACGACGTTCGGGGAGTCGACACCGGAGGTGCCGAGGGGGACGTGCTTCACAGAGTGCTCCTTCGTTGGATGCCTCGTCCACGGTAGGCGCCCCGCCTGGGCGCCGTCCAACAGGGGGTGCTGGTGCGATTCATCCGGTGGAGTGGTGAATCGGCGGAGTGGTCGGCTGGGCGGCGGTGCGCTCCGTGCTCGACGGCTTCCCCCGGGTGCTGATGCGCCTGGCCCTCTGAGGCGCGCACGACGGCCGCTCCGGCCCCGCTCCGCGAGACACCGACGTGCCGCGCGAGGCGCCGCCGACAGGACGGCGCCTCGGCGACAGGGCGGCGCCTCGCCGGGTGCGGTGACCCGGCGCCCGCCCGCCGCCCGGAGACGAGGAACGGCCCCTCACCCGCGAGGGGAGGGGCCGTTCGCCGTGGAGGCCGGGACGTGGTGTCGACGCCTAGAAGTCCCAGTCCTCGTCCTCGGTGTTCACGGCCTTGCCGATCACGTAGGAGGAGCCGGAGCCCGAGAAGAAGTCGTGGTTCTCGTCCGCGTTGGGCGAGAGGGCCGACAGGATCGCGGGGTTCACATCGGTGACCTGCTTGGGGAACATCGGCTCGTAGCCGAGGTTCATCAGCGCCTTGTTCGCGTTGTAGTGCAGGAACTTCTTGACGTCCTCGGTCAGGCCGAGCTGGTCGTAGAGGTCCTGCGTGTACTGCGCCTCGTTGTCGTAGAGCTCGTAGAGCAGCGAGAACGTGTAGTCCTTGATCTCGTCGCGCTTGGCCTGGTCGACCCGCTCGAGTCCCTTCTGGAACTTGTAGCCGATGTAGTAGCCGTGCACGGCCTCGTCGCGGATGATCAGGCGCACGAGGTCGGCCGTGTTGGTGAGCTTGGCGCGCGAGGACCAGTACATCGGCAGGTAGAAGCCCGAGTAGAAGAGGAACGACTCCAGCAGCGTGGAGGCGACCTTCCGCTTCAGCGGGTCGTCGCCGCGGTAGTAGTCCATCACGATGGACGCCTTCTTCTGCAGGTTCGGGTTCTCCATCGACCAGCGGAAGGCCTCGTCGATGTCCTGGGTGTTCGACAGGGTCGAGAACACCGAGGAGTACGACTTGGCGTGGACCGACTCCATGAACGCGATGTTCGTGTAGACGGCCTCCTCGTGAGGCGTGATCGCGTCCGGGATGAGCGAGACGGCGCCGACGGTGCCCTGCACGGTGTCGAGCAGGGTGAGCCCGGTGAACACGCGCATGGTGAGCTGCTGCTCCTGGTGCGTGAGCGTGTTCCACGACTGGATGTCGTTCGACAGCGGGACCTTCTCGGGCAGCCAGAAGTTGCTCGTGAGGCGGTTCCACACCTCGACGTCCTTGTCGTCCTGGATCCGGTTCCAGTTGATCGCCTGGACGGAGTCGACGAGCTTGAGCTTCTCGGGGGGAGTCATGATTCCTTCTCGCTGCTGCGGATGGGTCGTGCGGAGGGGGGTGGGGCTGCGTGCTCTAGAGCATGCACGAGACGCACTGGTCGAGCTCGGTGCCCTCGAGCGCCAGCTGACGGATGCGGATGTAGTAGATCGTCTTGATGCCCTTGCGCCAGGCGTAGATCTGGGCGCGGTTGACGTCGCGGGTGGTCGCCGTGTCCTTGAAGAAGAGCGTGAGCGAGAGGCCCTGGTCGACGTGCTGCGTGGCGGCGGCGTAGGTGTCGATGATCTTCTCGTAGCCGATCTCGTACGCGTCCTGGTAGTACTCCAGGTTGTCGTTCGTCATGAACGGCGCCGGGTAGTAGACGCGGCCGAGCTTGCCCTCCTTGCGGATCTCGATCTTCGACGCGATCGGGTGGATCGAGGACGTCGAGTTGTTGATGTACGAGATCGAGCCGGTCGGCGGGACGGCCTGCAGGTTCTGGTTGTAGATGCCGTGCTCCATGACCGAGGCCTTGAGCGCACGCCAGTCGTCCCGGGTGGGGACCGCGATGCCCGAGTCGGCGAAGAGGCGGGAGACGCGCTCGGTGGCCGGCGCCCACTCCTTCTCCGTGTAGGTGTCGAAGAACTCGCCCGAGGCGTACTTCGAGTCGGCGAAGCCCTCGAAGGTGGTGCCGCGCTCGATGGAGAGGTTGTTGGAGGCGCGCAGGGCGTGGAACAGCACCGAGTAGAAGTAGATGTTGGTGAAGTCGATGCCCTCCTCGGATCCGTAGTGGATCCGCTCGCGGGCGAGGTAGCCGTGCAGGTTCATCTGGCCGAGGCCGATGGCGTGCGACTTGTCGTTGCCGTCCTCGATCGAGCGGACCGAGGTGATGTGCGACTGGTCGGACACCGAGGTGAGGCCGCGGATCGCGGTCTCGATGGTGCGGCCGAAGTCGGGCGAGTCCATCGTCAGCGCGATGTTCAGCGAGCCGAGGTTGCAGGAGATGTCCTTGCCGATCTGCGCGTAGGAGAGGTCCTCGTTGTAGGTCGTCGGAGTGTTGACCTGGAGGATCTCGGAGCAGAGGTTGGACATGTTGATGCGGCCCTTGATCGGGTTCGCCTGGTTCACCGTGTCCTCGAACACGATGTAGGGGTAGCCCGACTCGAACTGGATCTCGGCGATGGTCTGGAAGAACTCGCGCGCCGAGATCTTGGTCTTCTTGATGCGCGGGTCGTCGACCATCTCGCGGTACTTCTCCGAGAGGGAGATGTCGCCGAAGGGGATGCCGTAGACGCGCTCGACGTCATAGGGCGAGAAGAGGTACATGTCCTCGTTGTTCTTCGCGAGCTCGAACGTGATGTCGGGCACGACGACGCCGAGGGAGAGCGTCTTGATGCGGATCTTCTCGTCGGCGTTCTCGCGCTTGGTGTCGAGGAAGCGGAGGATGTCGGGGTGGTGCGCCGAGAGGTACACCGCTCCCGCGCCCTGGCGCGCGCCGAGCTGGTTGGCGTAGCTGAAGCTGTCCTCGAGGAGCTTCATCACGGGGATGATGCCCGAGGACTGGTTCTCGATCTGCTTGATCGGGGCGCCGGCCTCGCGGATGTTCGAGAGCGAGAGGGCGACGCCGCCGCCGCGCTTGGAGAGCTGGAGCGCGGAGTTGATGCCGCGGGCGATCGACTCCATGTTGTCCTCGATGCGCAGCAGGAAGCAGGAGACGAGCTCGCCGCGCTGGGCCTTGCCTGTGTTGAGGAAGGTCGGGGTCGCGGGCTGGAAGCGGCCGGCGACGATCTCCTCGACGAGGGCGGTCGCGAGCGTCTCGTCGCCCTGGGCGAGGCCGAGGGCGGTCATCACGACGCGGTCCTCGAAGCGCTCGAGGTAGCGCTTCCCGTCGAACGTCTTGAGCGTGTACGAGGTGTAGTACTTGAACGCGCCGAGGAAGGTCGCGAAGCGGAACTTCTTCGAGTACGCCAGGTCGTTGAGCTGCTGGATGAACTCGAACGAGTACTGGTCGAGCACGGCCTGCTCGTAGTACTCCTTCTCGACCAGGTAGTCGAGGCGCTCCTTGAGCGTGTGGAAGAACACCGTGTTCTGGTTGACGTGCTGCAGGAAGAACTCGCGAGCGGCCTCGCGGTCCTTGTCGAACTGGATCTCTCCGTTCGGGCCGTAGAGGTTCAGCATCGCGTTGAGCGAGTGGTAGTCCATCTGTGCGGCGTCGCGGGGAGCGTCGATCACTGCTGCGTCCAAAACGTGTCCAATCCTTCGTCGACGGCGCGGACGTCGTCGGGTGTTCCGAATACTTCGAATCGATAGAGGTGCGGCACCTCGCACTTGCGGGCGATGATGTCGCCGGCGAGGCAGTACGCCTCGCCGAAGTTCGTGTTGCCGGCGCCGATGACGCCGCGGATCAGGGAGCGGTTGCACGGATCGTTGAGGAACCGGATGACCTGCTTGGGGACCGCTCCCCCGCCGTTGCCGCCGCCGTAGGTGGGGAGGACGAGCACGTACGGCTCGTGGACGTGGAGCGTGTCGAGGGCGGCTCCGTCGCGGCGGGCGTGGAGCGGGATGCGCTGCGCCGGCCGTCCGAGCTTCTCGATGAACCGGTGCGTGTTCCCCGAGCTGCTGGAGAAGTACACGAGCCCGCTCATCCTCCGGCCCCTCTCCCCGTCAGCTGCTGTTCTCGGTCCCGCCTCCGAGGCGGCTGCGCGGTGAGCCGCAAGGCGGAGGAGGAAGCCGCAGCGGCGCTACGGCACCCGCCGACGACGTCGCGGATCGCCGTCCGTGCGCCTCAGAGGGTCGCGATCTTGTCGGGGCGGAAGCCGGACCAGTGGTCGTCGTCCGTGATGACGACCGGCGCCTGGAGGTAGCCGAGGGCCTTGACGGCCTCGAGGGCCTTCTCGTCCACGGAGAGGTCGAACACCTCGTAGTCGATGCCCTTGCTGTCGAGGGCGCGGTACGTCGCGGTGCACTGGACGCAGGAGGGCTTGGTGTAGACCGTCACAGCCATGGGTGTCGCCTTTCGAAGGGGGTGTCCCGGTGCCGCTCCCCGACCGGCGGCTCGCGATGCGGGCGGGGTCGGAGGGTGGTCCGGGTGAGTTCTGGGTGCCGGTGGGGCTCTCGCTCCGACCTGCTCAGCAATACTACATATAGGGGGCGGGCCGGTGTCAGCCCACTAGACGTAGTAGTTACAGCCGTGTAGTTATCCACCGGTTCCTCCCCCGTTCATCCACAGGTCGGAGCCCGTGGAACCGCGGAAGGACGCGGATCCGGACGAACCATCCACAGGTGTGGACAGAAGGATCCCGTTCACTGTGTACAACGCGCCACGGCGTGTCGGCATGCCCGACCGGTGGGGTCCGCGCGGCGGCTCGACCACAAGATGTGGTGGTCGGATCGCATCGCGGGGCATGCCCGGACGGTACGCCCGACCACCGACACCGCGAACGGTCAGAGGAGCTGCGCGGCCCACTCCCGGGCGACGGCGCGCAGGTGCGGGAGCGGGTCCGCGAGGGCCGCGGACGAGGAGCCCGCCGCCTCCGTCAGCGACACCGCCGCGGTGAAGCCGGGAGTCGGCGCCGCGATCGCCCCGGCGACGAGGAGCGTCCGCGCCCCGGCCGCCTCGGCGAGCGCGAGGACGTGCACCGGGACCTTGCCGGCGGCGGACTGCGCGTCGAAGCGCCCCTCCCCCGTGATGACGACGTCCGCGCCCGCTAGGAGCGCCGGGAGCCCGATCGCCCGTCCGACGGCGCCGGCGCCGGAGGTCGTACGCGCGCCCCAGGCGAGCAGCCCGAAGCCCGTCCCGCCAGCCGCCCCGGAGCCCGGCGCATCGGGATCCGCGTCCAGGTGCGTGGCGAGACGGCGGAGGCCGCTCTCGAGGACGAGGACGTCCTCGGGGCCGGCCCCCTTCTGCGGTCCGAAGACGCGGGCCGCCCCGGAGTCGCCGAGCAGCGGGGTCGCGACGTCGCTGAGCACGACCGCACCTCCGGGCGGCAGAGGACGCAGCGCGCGGAGGTCGGCGGCGGCGATCGCGGGCAGCGCACCGCCTCCCTCGCCGAGGTCGCGGCCGGAGGCGGTGGAGAAGCGTGCGCCGAGCTCGCGGAGCGCTCCGACTCCGCCGTCGGTCGAGGCGCTGCCGCCGATCGCCAGCAGCAGGGCGTGCGCCCCCGCGTCGAGGGCGGCGGCGATCGCGCGGCCGAAGCCGCGCGTGTGCGCGGTGAGCGGTCGGAGCGGGTCGAGCAGCGTGATGCCGCTCGTGGAGGCGAGCTCGACGACGGCTGTCCCGTCGGGGAGCAGCAGCCACCAGGCGCGGACCGGCCGGTCGTCCGGGCCGGGGACGATGACCGGCCGCCGAAGCGACCCCGGGACCGCGAGTGCGAAGGCCTCGACCGTGCCCTCTCCTCCGTCGGCCATCGGCGCGAGGACGATCTCGTCCCCCGGGCGCGCAGCGCTCCAGCCCTCGGCGATCGCCCGCGCGACCTCGACCGCGCTCGCCGACCCCTTGAAGGAGTCGGGCGCGACGACGACCCTCAGCTTGCCCACGCGCTCAGTGTGGCACCGCGCCGCCGCTCAGAGCGGGGTCGCGAGCCGGTAGCCGCGCTTGATCACCGTCGCCACGAGCCGCGGTTCGGGGAGGGCCTGACGGAGGCGGCTGACAGCGACGTCGACCGCGTGGTCGTCGAGAGCCTCCGGCGCGGAGGCCGCGAGGACGTGACGCGCGACGGTCGCGCCCTCGGCGGCGACGAGAGTCCGGAACAGCGCGAGCGCGACCGGGGTCAGCGCCACCCGGGTCCCGGCCAGGACGGCGTGCCGGCCTCGGAGCTCGAGAGTGCCGAAGGCCGTCTCGATGCGGGGCGACGCCTGCTCGAGGTGCTCGCAGGTCAGGCGGATGAGCGCGCCCATCCGGAACCGGTCCGGCACGACCGGGAGGATCCCTGCCTCGACCAGGGGTGCTGCGGTCACGGGGCCCACGGCGGCGGCGACCACCGTCTCGCGGAAGGCCGCCTGGAGGTCGTCGAGGCGGCCCGCGGCCTCCGCGACCGTGAAGAGCGCCTCCACCGCCGGCGCGCTGGTGAAGGTGACGGCGTCGATGCCCCCTCCGCAGACCGCGTCGATCAGCCGCAGCACCCGGGCGGAGTCCTCGTGCACGCTCCAGCGGTAGGGCGCGGCCGTGAGCACCCGGGCGCCGGCGTCGCGGAGACGCTGCAGCTGAGCCGGGTCGGTGAATCCGTGCAGCTGCACCGCGATCGTGCGGCCGGCGACGCCCTCGCGCAGGGCCAGGTCGACGAGGGAGGTGGTCGTCTCGCGCTCGCTCATCCCGTGGTCGTCGAGACCCGCCGCACGGATCGCTCCGCGCGCCTTGGGTCCCCGGACGAGGATCCGCGCGGAGGACAGCGCGTCGGCCAGCTCGATCCCCGCGGCGTCCGCGGCCTCGAGCCAGCGCCGCAGGCCGTAGGAGGTGGTGGCGAGGAGCACGTCGGGACGGGCGGCGACGATGGCGCGGGTCTCCTCCTCGAGCGCGCCCTCGGTGTCGACGCCGCGCATGCGGATGGTGGGGGCGTGCGTGACGGCGGCACCGCGGCGCTCGAACGCGGCGATCAGGTCCTCGGAGCGGCGGTCGGAGGTGACCCCGATGCGGAAGCCGTCCAGCTGGTCGGGTCGGAACCCCACGGCGGTGTCGGGATCGGTGCCGGTCATGCTCGGCCCCCTCGGGGTCTCACGCGGTCAGTGCATCGACCGCTCGGGCGATGCTCTCGGGGTCCCCCGCATCATGGCACGCGGCCTGCCGGACCACCTCGCCGATGACGATCACGGCGGGCGAGCGCGGTGCCAGCTCGGCGAGCAGGCCGAGCACTCCGCCGACCGACGAGACCGTCGTGCGCTGGTCGCGCGACCAGCCCCGCTCGACGATCGCGAGGGGCGTGTCGGCGCGCATCCCGGCGCGCTGCAGCCCGGCGACGAGGTGCGGGAGGGTGTTCACGCCCATCAGCACCACGATCGTCCCGCCCAGCCCGGCCAGATGGCCGAGCTCCTGCTCGCTGAACGGCGCATGGCCCGAGACCACGGTGAAGGCCCTGCTGACCTCGCGGTGGGTGACCGGGATCCCGGCGGCGGCGGGCACCGAGATCGCGCTGGTCACTCCGGGGACGACCGTGGAGCCGACGCCGGCGAGCCGGCACGCGCGCACCTCCTCCGACCCGCGGCCGAACACGAACGGATCGCCGCCCTTCAGGCGCACGACGTCCAGACCCGCGAGGGCCCGCTCGATCATCAGCCGCTCGATCTCGTGCTGCGGCACCGCATGATGACCCGGCGTCTTGCCGACGTCGATCAGCTCGGCGCCGGGCGCCCACTCGGCCAGGCCCTCGTGCGGACCGAGCCGGTCGTAGAGCACCACGTCCGCGTCGCGGAGGGCGCGGCGGGCGGCGAGGGTCATCAGATCCGGATCGCCGGGGCCGCCGCCGACGATGCTGACGTGCCCGACCGGCCGGGTCGGCGCGGGGGCCTCGTCGACGATCCAGGGGCAGAGCTCGGCCGCCGCTGCTCGGAGCGGCGCCGGCCCCTCCACCCACACGATCAGGGCCGGGGGCGCCGGGGTGAGCGCGTCCTCCGCCTCGTGCCGCTCGACGAGTGCGCCGGCGGCTCGGTAGCGGGCGAGCACGCGGCGGGTCCCGGAGGCGGTGCCGATCACGAGCACGCGGCGTCCGGCGAGGTCGAGGGAGAGCTGCATCACGAGTCCGATCCGATCCCGGCCGGACCGACGGGGATCCTCGGCCCCGCGACCAGCACGGGTCCGTCCGGTCTCTCGTCCCGGCCGGCGGGCCGGACCTGCCCGCGCTCGCGCACGGTCGCGACGCGCGGATCCGCGGTGTCCGGGGCGTTCACGAAGGAGCGGAAGCGGCGGAGCCGGTCGGGATCGGCGAGGGTCGCCGCCCACTCGTCGACGTAGGTGTCGACGTGCGTGGCCATGGCGGCCTCCAGCTCGGCGGCGATGCCGAGCGAGTCCTCGCAGACCACCTCGCGCACGTGCTCGAGTCCGCCGGGGAGCTCCTCCTGCCAGCGTGCGGTCCGCTGGAGCCGCTCGGCCGTCCGCACGTAGTACATGACGTAGCGGTCGATGTAGCGCACCAGGGTCTCGTCGTCGAGGTCCTGCGCGAGCAGCTGGGCGTGCGCCGGCTGGTAGCCGCCGTTGCCGCCGACGTAGAGGTTCCAGCCGAGGTCGCTCGCGATGACGCCGATGTCCTTCCCCCGCGCCTCGGCGCACTCGCGGGCGCAGCCGCTGACCCCGAGCTTGAACTTGTGCGGCGAGCGGAGACCCCGGTACCGCTCCTCGAGGAAGACCGCCATCCCGACCGCGTCCTGGACTCCGAAGCGGCACCAGGTCGATCCGACGCACGACTTGACCGTGCGCAGCGACTTGCCGTACGCCTGACCCGACTCGAAGCCGGCGTCGACGAGGAGGCGCCAGATCTCGGGCAGCTGCTCGAGGCGGGCGCCGAACATGTCGATCCGCTGCCCGCCGGTGATCTTCGTGTAGAGGCCGTACTGCTCGGCGACCTCGGCGATCACCTTGAGCTTCGCCGGCGTGATCTCGCCCCCGGGGATCCGCGGGACGACGGAGTAGGTGCCGTCCTTCTGCATGTTGGCCAGGGCGCGGTCGTTGGTGTCCTGCAGCGGCGCCTGGCCGCCGTCGAGGATGTAGGCGTTCGTCTGGGTGGCGAGGACGGAGGCGATCACCGGCTTGCAGACGTCGCAGCCCAGCCCGGAGCCGAAGCGCTCCATCACCTGCTCGGCCGAGTGCAGCCCGAGGATGCGGACCGACTCGAACAGCTCGCTGCGGCTGAGCGCCACGTGCTCGCAGAGGGCGCGGGAGACCTCGACGCCCGCACGGATCAGCTCCGTGTCGAGCAGCTTCTTCACCAGGGGCACGCACGATCCGCACTGGGTGCCCGCGCGGGTGCAGGCCTTGAGCGGCCCCAGCTCGGTGCACCCCTCGCCGATCGCGTGGCGGACCTCGCCGACCGAGACGTTGTTGCACGAGCAGACCTGGGCGTCGTCCGGAAGGTCGCCCGAGGGCGCCTCCGCCCCCGCCGCCGCGAGGTAGGCGCCGGGCTCGGCCGGCAGCTCGCGCCCCAGCAGCGGGCGGAGGGAGGAGTAGGGGCCCGCGTCGCCGACGAACATCCCGCCGAGCAGCGTGCGCGCATCGTCCGAGACGACGACCTTCTGGTAGAGACCGCGGGCCGGATCGGCGTAGACGACCTCGAGCGCTCCCTCCGTGGTGCCGAGGGCGTCGCCGAAGCTGGCGACCTCCACGCCCGAGAGCTTGAGCTTGGTGGCGTCGTCGACCCCCGGGAAGGTCGCGTCGCCGCCGAGGATCCGGTCGGCGACCACCTCCGCCATCGCGTTGGCGGGTGCGACGAGCCCGACCGTGCGGCCGGCGATCGCGGCGACCTCGCCGATGGCCCAGACTCCCGCCCTGCTGGTGCGGCAGGCCTCGTCGACGACCACGCCTCCGCGCGGTGCGACCTCGATCCCGACCGCTCGGGCGAGCTCGTCGCGCGCCGTGATCCCGATGGAGAAGACCACGAGATCGGCGCTGATGCTGCTGCCGTCGGTCAGCGCGACTCCGAGCACCGTCCCCGTCGGCGAGGTGAGGATCGCGGTGGGCCGGTTGCCGAGGTGCAGCGCGATCCCCTGCGCCGAGATGATGCGGCCGAGGGCCTGCCCGGCGCCCTCGTCGAGCTGCGCGCTCATCAGCCAGCGGCCGGAGTGGACGAGGGCGGTGCGCGCACCGAGCCGGTGCGCGCCTCCCGCCGCCTCGAGGCCGAGCAGACCGCCGCCGACCACGACCACGATCGCGGGGCGTCCGCGCCGGGCGCGGAACGCGGCGAGCTCGGCGACGAGCCCGTCCACGTCCTCGAGCGTGCGGTAGACGCGGCCGTGCTCGGCGCCCTCGATCGGCGGGACCGTGGCGGAGGAGCCCGTCGCCAGGACGATCTCGTCGCCCTCGAGGGAGCGGCCGTCCGCGAGCTCGACGCGCAGGCGGTCGGGATCGATCGCGACGACACGGGAGGAGGTGATCAGCCGCGCCGACTCCCACAGAGCGCCGTCGCCCAGAGTCAGGTCGTGCTCGCCGTCGAGGCGCTTCGAGAGTGCGACGCGGTCGTAGGGACGGTGCACCTCCTCGCCGAGGACGGTGATCTCCAGCGCCTGGTCGCCGGCCCGGGCGACGAGCGCGTCGACCAGGCGGTGCGCGGCGGGTCCCGCTCCGACGACGAGCACGCGTCGGGGCCGGGCGGCGGGGTTCGCTCCAGGAGTCATGACGTCCACCGTAGGGACGGCCCGTTTCCCCGCCGTTGCCCCGGTGTAACAGCGTGTGACGCGCGCCTCTCGGCGAGCGCCGCAGGCCGTGAGGGCTTCGTTACGCCCGTGACACCGAAGGCGTGCTCGCACGAAACGCGCGATCCCTACCGTTGCCTCATCGCGTCCGACCGGATGCGGTGGCCCACCCGCAGGAAGAAGGCGCAGCGATGACCCTCCTCGATCGGCTCGCCCCCGCGACCGCCACCACCTGGGTGCCGGTCTGCGCCGTCGGCGACCTCGAGCCGCTCTGGGGCGAGGCCGCCCTGGTCGGCGGTGTGCAGCTCGCCCTGTTCCTCCTGCCCGACGGGCGGGTGCGGGCCGTCTCGAACCTCGACCCCGCGACCGGCGCGGCCGTGCTCTCGCGCGGCATCGTCGGCTCGCGTCTGGTCGACGGGGTGCAGCGGCCCACGATCGCCTCGCCCCTGCACAAGGACGTCTTCGACCTCGAGACCGGCGCCTGCTTCACACGAGCGGAGCTGCACCTCGCCACCTGGCAGGTGCGCGAGAGCGACGGCACGATCGAGGTCGCTCAGCGGACCGCTCTGGTCGCCGCATCCCACGGGACCTCCGACGACGACGGGAGGCGTGCCGTCGCCGCGCTGGTCGAGGCGGTCCGCCGGGCCAACCCGGCGCTGGACGTGCTCGACTCCTTCGTCGACGTGCAGCAGCCCGACGTCCCCGCGACCCTGGGCTCTCTCGAGCCGGGCCGGCCGGCGGTGGTCGTGCCGCTGCTGCTCTCGGCCGGCTACCACGTGCACGTCGACCTGGCCGAGGCCGCGGCGGAGGCGGAGCGGCCGGTGCGGGTCTCGGGCGCGCTCGGACCCGATCCCCGCCTGGCGCGCGTGCTCGCCCGCCGGCTCCACGAGGCAGGGCTCGACGACGGCGACCGCGTCGTGCTCGCCGCTGCCGGCTCGAGCGACGCCGGTGCCGTCGCGGACTGCTGGACCACCGGCCGCCTCCTCGCCGCCGAGCTCGGCCGCGAGGTGAGCACCTCGTTCATCTCGGCCGCCGAGCCGCGGATCGCGGAGGCGGTCGCCGCCGAGCGCGCCGCCCACCCCGGCGCGCGCGTCGTGGTCGCCACCTACCTGCTCGCGCCCGGCTACTTCGCCGGCCTGGCCGCCTCCGCGGGGGCCGACCTCGCCTCCGCTCCCCTCCTCACCGCCGTCGATCCGCCCGCCCGCGAGCTGGTCGACATCGTCTCGGAGCTGTTCGGGCGCAACGCCTGACGCCTCCTCCCCGCACCACCACCGCTCCACCTCCCCGTCCCGAGCGCGCCCTCGCGCGCGCCGCCCACCCTCCGGAGGACCACGATGACTGCTGCACCCCCGACCACCGTCCCCACGACCGCCGCCACATCCACCGGCATCATCCGACGGCCGGGCCGCTGGATCGACGGCTGGAACCCCGAGGACCCCGCCCAGTGGGAGGCGGAGGGACGCTCCGTCGCCGCTCGCAATCTGAGGTGGTCGATCTTCGCCGAGTTCCTCGGCTTCGTCGTCTGGCAGCTCTGGTCGGTCGTCGTCGTCTCGCTGCCGGCGGCCGGGTTCGCCTTCGACACCGGGCAGATCTTCTGGCTCATCTCGATGCCGAGCCTCGTCGGCGCCACCCTGCGGATCCCGTACACGTTCATGGTCCCCCGCTTCGGCGGCCGCAACTGGACGATCGTGTCGGCGGGCCTCCTGCTGATCCCGAGCGTCGGACTCGGCATCGCGGTCTCGAATCCGGAGACCCCGTTCGGCGTCATGCTCCTGGTGGCCGCGCTCGCCGGCTTCGGCGGCGGCAACTTCGCCAGCTCGATGGCGAACATCACCTTCTTCTACCCGCACGCGCAGAAGGGCTGGGCTCTGGGGCTCAACGCCGCGGGCGGCAACCTGGGCGCCTCCGTCGCGCAGCTCGTCGTGCCGATCGCGATCACCGTCGGCGCCGCGGCCACGCTGAACCTGCCGATCGCCGGCTTCCTCTGGGTCCCCCTGATCGTCGTGGCGATGATCGGCGCCGCCAAGCGCATGGACAACCTCTCGACCGCGAAGTCCGACGTCGCCGCCTCCCTCGCCGCGCTCCGCGAGCCGCACCTCTGGCTGCTGGCCGTGCTCTACATCGGCACCTTCGGGTCCTTCATCGGATTCGCCGGCGTGTTCCCGAAGCTCATCGCCGACACCTTCCCCGAGTTCTCCGGCTTCGCCGTCGGCTCGGCGACGGTCGGCCTCGCGTTCCTCGGCTCCCTGGTGGGCTCGCTGTCCCGCCCCTCCGGCGGCCGTCTGGCCGACCGCTTCGGCGGAGCGCCTGTCACGGTCCTCGCCTTCGTCGCCATGGGCGCCGGGATCCTCGGCGTGATCGCGACACTGCCGCTCGGCAGCTTCTGGCTCTTCCTCGCCTGCTTCCTCGTGCTCTTCTCGGCGGCCGGCATCGGCAACGGCGCGACCTACCGCATGATCCCCACGGTGTTCGCCCTCCGCGCCCGCCAGCGCGGCGACGACGGCATCGGCGCCCAGCGCACGTCCGCCGCGGCGCTCGGCCTGATCTCGGCGATCGGCGCCTACGGCGGCTTCGTGATCCCCCAGCTGCTCGGCTTCTCCAAGACCGAGTTCGGCGACTACACCACGGCGCTGGGCTGGTTCGTCGGCGCCTACGCGGTGATGCTCGCGATCACGGCCGGCGTCTACCTCCGCCTCGCCGCGAAGACGGGGACCCGGATCTGACGATGAGCGCCCCCGCCCCGACCGACTCCCACTGCCCGTACTGCGCCCTGCAGTGCGCGATGACGCTGACACCCGCGGCGGGCCCCGTACCCGTGGCGGTCGAGGGGAGGGAGTTCCCGACGAACCGGGGCGGGCTCTGCGCCAAGGGCTGGACCTCCGCCGAGCTGCTGGCGAGCGGACAGCGCCTGGTCTCCCCGCTGCTGCGCGGCGCCGACGGCGTCCTCGCGGAGGCGTCGTGGGAGGAGGCGCTCGACGCGGTCGCCGGGGCGGTGCGCGGCGTCCGGGAGCGGCACGGCGCCGACGCGGTGGCCGTCTTCGGCGGCGGGGGCCTCACCAACGAGAAGGCCTACCAGCTCGGGAAGTTCGCTCGGATCGCTCTCGGCACCTCCCGGATCGACTACAACGGCCGCTTCTGCATGTCCTCGGCCGCGGCGGCCGGCAACCGCGCCTTCGGCGTCGATCGCGGACTGCCGTTCCCGGTGTCCGACCTCGACGACGCCGACACGATTCTGCTCCTGGGCTCGAACGTCGCCGCGACGATGCCGCCGCTTCTCGCCCACTTCGCCGGTGCCCGCTCGCGGGGCGGCCTGGTGGTCGTCGACCCGCGCCGCTCGGCCACCGTGCGGCTGACGGAGGAAGGCGCCGGCACGCATCTGCAGCCCGCCCCGGGGACGGATCTGCCGCTCCTGCTCGGGCTGACCCACCTGGTCTTCGCCGAGGGCCTCGCCGACACCGCCTACCTCGCCGCGCGCACGACCGGCGCCGAGGCGGTGCGCCGCAGCGTCTCGGCGTGGTGGCCGGAGCGCACGTCCGCGGTCACGGGCGTGCCGACCACGCTCCTCCGCTCCCTCGCGCGCCGGCTCGCCGCGGGGCGGTCGTTCGTGCTGACCGGCCGCGGGGTCGAGCAGCACGTCGACGGCACCGACACCGCGACCGCCGCGATCAACCTCGCTCTCGTGCTCGGCCTGGTGGGCCGCGAGGGGTCGGGGTACGGCACGCTCACCGGTCAGGGCAACGGCCAGGGCGGACGCGAGCACGGCCAGAAGGCCGATCAGCTCCCGGGGTACCGCTCCATCCGCGATCCGGAGGCGCGGCGCCACGTCGCCGCCGTCTGGGACGTGACGCCCGAATCGATCCCCGGCCCGGGCCTGCCCGCCACCGCCCTGCTCGCCGAGCTCGGACGCTCCGTGCACTGCCTGCTGGTGCACGGCTCCAACGTGGTCGTCTCGGCTCCGGACGCCGACGCCGTCCGCGCCGGGCTCGAGGCCCTGGACACGCTGGTCGTCTGCGACTTCTTCCTCTCCGAGACCGCCGCGCTGGCCGATGTGGTGCTCCCGGTGCCGCAGTGGGCGGAGGAGGAGGGCACGATGACCTCGCTCGAGGGCCGGGTGCTCCGCCGCCGCCGGGCGATCGACCCGCCGGCGGGAGTGCGCAGCGAGCTCTGGATCATGAGCGAGCTGGCGCGCCGTCTCGACGCCCCCTCGAGCTGGTCGGCGGTCCCCTCGGAGGTGTTCGACGAGCTGGCCCGCGCGTCCGCGGGAGGCGTGGCCGACTACTCCGGCCTCTCGCACGCCCTGCTCGACACCGGGATCGCCGCCCACTGGCCCTACCCCGCGGGCGGCACGGGGACGCCGCGCCTCTTCGCTGAGCGCTTCGGGCACCCCGACGGCCGGGCGCGCCTGGTCGCCGTCATCCCCGCCGTCCCTGACGTCGTGGACCGCGGCGAGGAGCTGACCCTCGTGACCGGCCGCTACCTCCAGCAGTACCAGTCGGGCACCCAGACCCGGCGGGTCGCGGAGCTCGATGCGGCCCGCCCCGAGGCTCGACTCGAGATCCACCCGGCGACCGCCTCCCGGCTCGGCGTCCGCGACGGAGCACCTGTGGCGATCGGGAACGCGCGCGGCGTGGTCCGCGCCCGCGCGAGCGTCACCGCGGACATCCGCCACGACACGGTGTTCCTGCCCTTCCACTACGCGGGTGAGCAGTGCGCGAACCTCCTCACCGAGGCCGTCGTGGACCCGGTGTCGTCGATGCCCGAGTTCAAGCGCACGCGGGTCTGGGTCCGCGCGGAAGGGACGGCACATGCCTGAGACACCTCCCGAGCGGATCGTCCTGATCGGCTATGGCCCCGTCGGCTCGCGCTTCGTCGAGGAGCTGCTGCCGGCCGTGCGGGCCGGTCTGGTCGCGCTGACGGTGGTCGGCGCCGAGAGCGACGACCCGTACAACCGTGTCCTGCTCGCGGAGTACGCCGTCGGCCGGGCGACCCGCGAGCGCCTCGACCTCGGCGACCGGACGGCGGCGGAGGCGGCGGGCGTCGTCCTGCGCCTGGGAGCGGCCGTCGTGGGGATCGACCGCGCGCGGAACGTCGTGCGGCTGCACGACGGCGAGCGGCTGCCCTACGACCGCCTCGTCCTGGCCACCGGCGCCCGGGCGAACGTGCCGACCCTCGCCGGGATGGAGCGGTCCCGACGCGAGCGGACGGTGCGCGCCGCCGATCCGGAGTCGCTCGACGCGGGCTCCCGGCCCCTCCCGGAGCGGGTGGTGGCGCTGCGCGACCTGGCCGACGCCCGGGTGGTCCGCGAGTCCGTGCGCTCCGGCGCGCGCCTCGTCGTGCTCGGGGCGGGAGTGCTCGGGATCGAGTTCGCCCTCGCGGCCGCCGAGCAGGGCGCCCAGGTGGTGGTGGTCTTCCACGGCGACATCCCGATGGCCCGCAATCTCGACACGGGCGGGGGCCGGATGCTGGCCGCGGCCGCCCGCGCGGCCGGCGTCGAGATGGTGGCGCACGCCCGGTCCGAGAGCGTCCTGCTCGCGCACGACGACCGCGGCCGTGCGCACTTCCAGGCGCTCGTCTGCGCTGACGGCAAGCAGATCGAGGGGGATCTGCTGGTGCTCTCGTGCGGTGTCGGTGCGCGGGTCGAGCTGGCCGCGGGCGCGGAGCTCGCCGTCTCGACCGGGATCCTGGTCGATGAGCAGCTGCGCAGCTGGAGCGACCCGGACGTCTTCGCGATCGGCGACTGCGCGCACGTCGCCCCCCGCGGCTCGGCCCTGCCCGACGGCCGCGTGCCCGGCGGACCGAGCGGACTGATCGGTCCGGGATGGGAGCAGGCGGACCGGCTCGCAGCGCGGATCCGGGCGGAGGCGGAGGGCCGCTGCGGCGAGGAGCGCGTCCCCGACGCCCGACCGGCGGTCGTGATGCTGAAGGCCGAGGGCGTCGACCTCGTGGCAGGAGGCGACGTGGCCCCGGAGCCGTGGGACCCGCACCGCCCGGGCGAGGAGCACCTCGAGGTGACGCTGTGGGCTGACCCCGCCCGCGGCGGCTACGCCAAGCTCGTGACCGCAGGAGGAGTGCTGCGCGGGTTCGTCTCGGTGGGTCTGCCCCGGGTCGGCGCCGAGCTCAGCCTCCTCTTCGAGCGGGGCTCGGAGCTGCCGGCGGACCGGTCGAGCCTCCTGCGTCTGGACGCCCCGGATGCGGGCGCCGCGGCGACCGGCGATCCGTTCGCCCCCGATGCCACGGTCTGCTGGTGCAACGGCGTGACGGCGGCGGTGATCACCGATGCGGCTGCGGCGGGACACGGGACGGTCGCCTGCGTCGGGCGGGCGACCCGCGCCGGCACGGGCTGCGGCGGCTGCACCGGTCGTATCGCCGAGCTGCTCGCGCGGACGGCGGTCCCCGCCTGATCGCCGCGAGGACCGGGCCTCGCCGCCTCAGCGGTCGAGCGCCTCCGCGAGGCGCCGGGTGACCGCCCGCAGTTCGAGCTCGACCCCGCGGACGCGCTCGTCGAGAGCCGCCGCGGTGTCGGCGGCCTGCTCGGCGGCCGCCGCATCCGCCGCCTCGGACGAGGCGCGGTCGGCCGCGACCGACGCGCTGAGCTCGTCCAGCGCCTCCCGGAGGCCCGCCGACTCGTCGCGCAGCACGGAGACGTCGCCCTGCACCGCGCTCAGCTCGCCGCGGAGCCCGGCCACCTCGTCGCGCAGGGCCGCCGTCTCGGCGCGCAGCTCCTCCGTGCGCAGCCGCGCCTGCTCGAACCAGGGGGCGACCAGCCGGTGCACCGCGTCGCGGAGCACGACGCCGCCGCGGCCGAGCCGGGTGGGCGCGGAGCCGGGGTCCTGGAGGAAGTCGTGGTCAGTGGTCATCGTCGTGGTCCCGTCCGGAGAAGCGGCGGTGGAACACGTCCATCGCCCGCAGATCCTTGTCCATGATGTCGGCCTCGAGGGTGGTGTCGGCGAGGCGGTCGGCGAGGCCCGGCCGGGAGCGGCGCTCGAGCGAGGCCTCGATCAGCTCGACGGAGCGCTCGAACGAGAGCGGTCCGCGCGCCGCGGCCCGGCCCCGCCGACCGAGCGCCTCGAGGTCCACCGCCCCGCTCGCCACGTCCCGCATCGCCTCGAGGAGCGTCGGGGCGGAGCGGGTGATCTTGATGCAGTCGACGCCGTCGATGAGGAACTCCGCGACTCCGCTGGCCGCCGTCACGATCGGCACGGCGCCCGCCGCGGCCGCTTCGACCGGCGCGACGCCGAACGCCTCTCCGGCCCAGGTCGGGAAGAGGAACGCGTCGGCGCGGCCGTGCGCGGCGAGCACCTCGGCGTGCGGCGTCGCTCCGTGGAACTCGACCAGGCCGGCCAGGCCCGCCTCGTCCGCCCGGGCGCGCCAGCCGTCGACATCTCCGTCGCCGTAGAGGTCCACGCGGAAGTCGCGGGTCTCCTCCGCGAGAGACGCCGCCGCCTCCAGCACCAGCCCGACGCCCTTGTGCTCGCCGAGCGACGCGGCGAACGTGAACCGGGTGGTCCCGCCCTCGCGGTAGCGCCGCGGCTCCGCGGTGTCGGGAGGAACCGACACTCCGCGCCCGATCACCTCGACCTCGCCCAGGCTCAGCCCGCCGGCCTCGATCGCGTCGACGAGGGAGCGGCTGACCGCGACGATCTCGCCGCGGTCGAAGTGGTCGGGGGCGTGAGCGCCGTAGACGCGGAGCACGCGCTCGGGCAGCCCGTCGACCAGGGCGTTCGGGATGCGGTCGCCGAGGTTCCACATCCACGGGGCCTCCACCGCCCGCAGCAGGTCGATCAGCGCGAGGCCGCCGATCCCGAGCAGGTTGAAGGCCACCACGTGGGTCGGCGCGAAGTCGCGCAGCTCCTCGAGCAGGATGCGGGTGTTCTCGAACCGCGAGACGGCGCTCTCGTGGTGCAGCAGCTGAGCGATCTCGCCGCCGGTCTGCGGCAGCGGGAAGTAGGTGCGCAGGCTCAACGTGCGGTGCACCTCGACGCCCGAGGGCTCCGGCGGCAGGTAGGTCGGCGTGGTCAGCACGCGCACGGTGTGGCCGCGGGCCGCCATCGCCTCCGCGACGCGCGCACAGGTCATCTCGTATCCGCCGAGCACCTGGGGCGGATAGAGGTTGCTCACGAACAGCAGGCGCATCAGCGCACCTCCCCTCTCGCGGAGGCGTCCGCCGCGATCCGCGCCGTCACCTCGGGCGTGTAGGCCACGCGGGCCTGGCGGTCATTGCCGCCGTCCCAGTAGTTGACGAGGTAGAGCCCGGACTGCTGCGTGCGCGGCACGAACGGGAACAGCTGGGCCCGGGGCTCGATCTGCGCGATCCGGTAACCGGCGTCGACCGCGCGCACGTGCAGCCAGATGTCGTCGGCGTCCGGGGCGATCTCGCGGAACGCCTCCCCGTGCGCGGCGATCTCGCCGAGGAGCGGGGCGGGCAGCAGCTGCCCGGAGACGGAGGTGCCGAAGACATCGGTCGACGCGCGCGTGTCGGCGACCGGCGTCCAGCTCGTGTACGGAGCCACGGCGCCGTCGACGATCCCCACCCGGTGGGCGCGGTAGCAGAGCACGGTCTCGCGTGGGTAGCGCGAGCGGGCGTCGAGCAGGCCCCTCAGCCAGGTGCGCGGGTACACGATGTCGTCGTCGGAGGTGACGAGGTCGCGCTCCCCCGCCCGGCCCGAGAGCAGGTGCGGGTAGTACTTCGTGTGCACGCGGTAGCCGTCGACCAGGCGGATCTCGACGCCGCGGCGGCGGAGGCGTCGCAGCGGCGCGGGCAGGTCGGCGTGCAGGGCCGGGTCGTCGAGCCAGAGCACCAGGCGCGCGGGCCGGGCGTCGCCGCGGGCGATGGACTCGAGCGCCACGTGGACCCGCTGCAGCCGCTCGCCGTGCGTGGTCATCGTCACCACGACCTCGCCCGCCGGATCGACCGCGGAGCGGCGGGAGAAGCGGTTGGCCAGGTCGAGCAGCAGCAGCTCGCGCCGGAGCGCGGGCGAGGGGTGGTCGATCGGCCGGGCGGCGATCACGGCGGCGCGGCGCTCCGAGAGGCGCTGAGGGGCGGAGCGGACGACCCGGGCCGCGGAGCGCAGCCGCGTGCGGGGGCGGACACGACGGCCCAGCGCCGCGAGGCGCGTGCGGGGCCGGACGCGCCGGCCGACGGCGGCGAGAGCGGGATGCATCGGTCCAGGTTAGCCGGAGGCGCCCGGGGGCCCTGCGCCGGTCAGGACTCGTCGACGACCGCGAAGGCCCGCACCGGGAAGGTCCCGAAGCCCCGCACCTTCGGCGGCACGGCGGTGAAGCGCGCCCCTGTCGCCGGCAGCCCGCCGAGGCCGGTGAGGTGCTCGACGACGTGCACTCCCGCGGCGAGGAGGGCCGAGTGCGCGGGCCGCGATCCGCCCGACTCCGTGTCGTCGATGTTCACCGAGTCGATGCCGACCAGCACCGCGCCGGCGGCGACGAGCGCCTCCGCCGCCACGCCGCTGAGGAAGGGAGCGCCCCTGCCGTACCGGGGCGTGGCGAAGTGCGCGTCCCAGCCGGTGCGGAGAAGGACGGCGGCGCCGCGGACGTCGAGTCCCGCGACCGCGTCCGCACTGATGCCCCGTCCGGTGGCTCCGGTCGCGTCGACCACGACCGCAGGCAGATCGACCAGCGTCTCGAGGCGGAGAGCGGCGAGATCGGCTCCGCCCTCGTAGCGGTGGAACGGGCTGTCGAGGTAGGTGCCCGTGTTCCCGATCATCTCGATGACGTCCATCGCGAACTCGGTGCCGGGCGCGTAGGAGGCGCGGGACGCCTCACGCGTGAGGTGCGGCCGGATGCGCGGAGCGGGCAGGCCCGGGTAGGTCACCAGCCCGTCCGCGACGGTGTGGCTGAGGTCGACGAAGCGGCGCGAGGAGGTCATGCGCCCGATCCTGGCAGGGGCCGGATCGGGCGCACCATCGAGATGCCGCCCCGCGGGGCGGCGTTCCCGCCTCTACTTCTTCGGCAGCGCCGCCGACAGGTCCGCGATCAGGTCGGACGAGTCCTCGAGGCCCACCGAGAGGCGCACCAGCGACTCCGAGACCTCCAGCGGCGTGCCCTTCACCGACGCGTGCGTCATCTCGCTCGGGTAGCCGATCAGCGACTCGACGCCGCCCAGTGACTCCGCGAGCTGGAACAGCTCGGTCGACTCGGCGAACTTCCGGGCGGCGCGCGGCGTCGCGAGCTCGAGCGAGAGCATCCCGCCGAACCGCGACATCTGGCGCTTCGCCAGCTCGTGGCCGGGGTGCGAGGGCAGGCCCGGGTAGTGCACGGCCGTCACCGCCGGGTGCTCGACGAGGAACTCGGCGACCGCCTGCGCGTTGACGGAGTGGCGCTCCATCCGCACCCCGAGGGTCTTGATGCCGCGGACCGTGAGCCACGCGTCCATCGGGCCCGAGATCGCTCCGACCGCGAACTGCAGGAACGCGATCTTCTCGGCCAGCGGCCCCGAGCGCAGGGCGAGCGCGCCGCCGACGACGTCCGAGTGGCCGCCGAGGTACTTCGTGGTCGAGTGCACGACCACGTCGGCACCGAGGGCCAGCGGCTGCTGCAGGGCGGACGAGGCGAAGGTGTTGTCGACGACGACGATCAGATCGTGCGCGTGGGCCAGGTCGGCGAGCTCGGCGATGTCGCTGATGGTCATGAGCGGGTTCGACGGGGTCTCGACCCAGAGCATCTTCGTCTCGCCGGAGACGATCGCCCGCTGCACCTCGCGGAGGTTCGACATGTCGACGGCCGTGTTGCGCACGCCCCAGGCGCTGTGCACCCGGTCGATCAGGCGGTGGCTGCCGCCGTACGCGTCGTTGCCCAGGACGACGTGGTCGCCGGGCGCGAGGGCGGCGCGCAGCAGGGTGTCCTCGGCGGCGAGGCCGGAGGAGAAGGAGTAGGCGACGTCGGCGCCCTCGAGCGAGGCGATGAGCTCCTGGAGCGAGTCGCGCGTCGGGTTCGCCGAGCGGGCGTACTCGTAGCCGCCCCGGAGACCGCCGATGCCGTCCTGGACGAACGTGGAGGTCATGTAGACGGGCGGCACGACCGCGCCGGTGGTCGGATCGAACTCCTGGCCGGCGTGGATGGCGCGGGTGTCGAAGTGCTGCTTCTTGGGCATGGTGCGGGCTCCCTGGGTCGGAGGTGCGGAGGCGGCGGCCGTCAGGCCGTGGCGTAGGTGAGGAGGTCCTGTCGGGTGATCACCGCGACGGGCTTGCCCTCGTCGGTGACGAGGAGGGCGCTGTGCTCGGTGAGCGCGGCGCGGGCGGCGGTGATGCTCTCGCCGAGCCCGATCAGCGCGAGCGCGTCGCCCACGCAGTCGCCGAGCGGGTCGTTCATCGAGGCGGATCCGGCGAAGACGCGGTCGAGCAGCTCGCGCTCGTCGACGGCTCCGACGACCTCGCCCATCACGACCGGCGGCTCGGCGGTCAGCACCGGGAGCTGCGAGACGCCGTACTCGGTCATGATGCCGATCGCGTCGCGGATCGTGTCGGTCGGGTGCGCGTGCACGAGCGCCGGGAGGTCGGCCTGCCCGCTCGCCGCCCGCGCGCGGAGCACGTCGCGGACGGTGCCCTCGTCGCGCATCTCGAGGAAGCCGTAGGAGCGCATCCAGCGGTCGTTGAAGATCTTGCCGAGGTAGCCGCGCCCGCCGTCCGGCAGGAGCACGACGACCACGTCGTCCGGCCCGAGACCGGCGGCTGCCTTGAGCGCGACGGAGACGGCGAGCCCGCTCGATCCGCCGACGAGCAGCCCCTCCTCGCGGGCGAGACGGCGGGTCATCGCGAACGACTCGGCGTCGCTGGAGGCGATGATCCGGTCGACCACGCTCGGGTCGTACGCGCTCGGCCAGAAGTCCTCGCCGACGCCCTCGGTCAGGTACGGGCGACCGCCGCCGCCCGAGTAGACGGAGCCCTCGGGGTCGGCGCCGACGATCTGCACGCGGCCCTCCGACACCTCCTTGAGGTAGCGGCCGACGCCGCTGATGGTGCCGCCCGTGCCGACTCCCGCGACGAAGTGGGTGAGCCGGCCGGCGGTGTCGCGCCAGATCTCGGGGCCCGTGGTCTCGTAGTGGCTGAGCGGTCCGTTGAGGTTCGCGTACTGGTTGGGCTTGAAGGCGCCGGGGATCTCGCGGGCGAGGCGGTCCGAGACGGAGTAGTAGGAGGCGGGGTCCTCCGGAGCGACGGCCGTCGGCGTCACGACGATCTCGGCCCCGTAGGCGGTGAGGACGTTGCGCTTGTCCTCCCCCACCTTGTCCGGCAGCACGAACACGCAGCGGTAGCCGCGCTGCTGCGCGACGAGGGCGAGGCCGATGCCGGTGTTGCCGCTGGTCGGCTCCACGATGGTGCCGCCGGGCTTCAGCAGCCCGTCGCGCTCGGCGGCGTCGATGATGCGGGTCGCGATGCGGTCCTTCGACGAGCCGCCGGGGTTCAGGTACTCGACCTTGACGAGCACGGTCGCCTGCACGCCCGCCGCGACCGGACCCAGCTTCACCAGCGGGGTGTCGCCGATGAGGTCGAGGACCGAATCGGCGTAGGCCATCCCGGTCTCCGGGCGTGCGGGAAGGGCGCGATCCAGGCTCATCCCGCCAGCGTAGCAACCGGCTCCGGGCGTGTGACGGGGGTGAGCGGAGGCACAGGGAGCGGTCTCGGGAGGGGAGTGCCGCCGGTCGCGCCGGTGCCCTATCGTGGGGGTCCGCGAGCGCCGCCGTCGACCCGGAACGGACCCCGAATGACCTCACCGATCGCCGCACCGCCGCGGCGTCCGGCCGACATCCACCTCCTCCGCCTGCTCGGCCCGGCGCTGGTCGCCGGAGTCGCCTACCTCGACCCGGGCAACGTCGCCAGCAACATGACGGCCGGCGCCCGGTTCGGCTACCTCCTGGTCTGGGTGGTGGTGCTCGGCAACCTGATGGCCTGGCTCATCCAGTACCTCTCGGCGAAGCTCGGCCTGATGACCGGCCGCAGCCTCCCGGAGCTGCTCGGCGACCGCCTGCGCGGCCGCTGGGGCCGCCGGGCCTACTGGCTGCAGGCCGAGACGGTCGCGATGGCGACCGACCTGGCCGAGGTGATCGGCGGCGCGATCGCGCTCAACCTGCTCTTCGGACTGCCGCTGCTGGCCGGCGGCGTGGTCACCGGCGCGGTCTCGCTGGTGCTGCTGCTCGTGCAGACGCGGGGCGGGGCGCAGCCGTTCGAGCGGGTGATCACGGCGCTGATGGTGCTGATCGCCGTCGGCTTCACGGTCGGCGTGGTCGTCGATCCGCCGGACGCGGGCGCGACCGTCGCCGGTCTCGTGCCGCGCTTCGAGGGCTCGGAGTCGGTGCTGCTCGCCGCCTCGATCCTCGGCGCGACCGTCATGCCCCACGCGATCTACGCCCACTCCGCGCTCGCCCGCGACCGCTTCGGCCACGTCGAGGGCGTCGGCGCGCGCCGGAGGATCCTGGTCGCCACCCGGATCGACGTGACGATCGCGCTCGCCATCGCCGGCACCGTGAACCTCGCGATCCTGCTCCTCGCCGCGCACTCCCTCGCGGGAGTCGCCGGGACCGACAGCCTCGAGGGCGCCCACGCGGCCATCGGAGCGGCGCTCGGACCGGTGGTCGCGACCCTGTTCGCCGTCGGCCTGCTCGCCTCCGGCCTCGCCTCGACCTCGGTCGGCGCGTACGCGGGAGCCGAGATCATGCACGGTCTGCTCCAGGTGCGGGTGCCGCTCGTCGCCCGTCGTCTCGTCACGCTGATCCCGGCGCTCCTGGTGCTCGCGATCGGCTTCGACCCGACGCGCGCGCTGGTGCTCAGCCAGGTGGTCCTGTCGTTCGGCATCCCCTTCGCGCTCGTGCCGCTCGTGATCCTGACGCGCGACCGCCGCCTGATGGGCGACCAGACGAACCGCTGGTTCACCACCCTCGCCGCCGCCCTGGCCGCCGTCTTCCTCATAGTCCTGAACGGCCTGCTGCTCTGGCTCACCTTCGCCCCTTGAGCGGAGCGGCGGCGCATCCTGCGGATCGAGCGGGCCCGTTGGGCATCCCGCTGATCGAGCGGCCCGCTCTTCGGGCGTCCCGAGATCCCTCCTGACCGCGCATTGATCCGATCCGAAGCCTCGCTCGTTATCCTCTGAGAGCGCCTCTCAGGCGCCTGCGCCCGCCCCAGGCGCCTTCCGCCCTCAGAACGAGAGACGCCGCCGTGCCCAAAGACACGATGTCCGCCAAGAACCGCGCCCGACAGGAGAAGCTCGAGGCCTACAAGCGCGAGCAGGACCGCCGCAAGCGCGGCTCCCGCATCTGGATCTGGTCGCTGTCGGCCCTGGCCGTCCTCGCGGTCGGTGGGATCGTCGCTGTCACCGTCTTCGGGAACCAGCAGATCGTCGAGGCGCGCGAGATCGACGGCCTGCAGACCTTCGACAACGACGCCACCCACGTCGCCGGCGCCGTCGACTACCCGCAGACCCCGCCGGCGGGCGGACCGCACAACGCCGTGTGGATGAACTGCGGCGTCTACGACGAGCCCGTCCCGAACGAGAACGCGGTGCACGACCTCGAGCACGGCGCCGTCTGGGCCACCTACGACCCCGAGCTCCCGCAGAGTGAGGTCGACGCGCTGATCGCCGCGATGCCCGACACCTACTCCGTCGTCTCGCCCTACGAGGGCCTCGAGTCGCCCATCGTGCTGAGCGCCTGGGACGCCCAGGTCGCGATCGACTCGCCCGAGGATCCCCGCATCGACGCCTTCGTCGAGCGCTTCTGGCAGTCCTCGAGCGCTCCGGAGCCCGGCGCCCCCTGCACCGGAGGGATCGATGCGCCCGGCAAGCAGTAGGGGCCGGATCCTCGTCGCCGCGGTCGCCGTGGTCGCGCTCCTCCTCGGGGCGGCCGGCGGCTACCTCTTCGGCGCGCTCGCCCCGTTCGCCTCCGCCGCGACGCCCTCGAGTGCGAGCGCCGAAGCGGGCTTCGCGCGCGACATGCAGGTGCACCACCTGCAGGGCGCCGAGCTGGCGATGATCGCCCGCGAGCGCAGCGCCGACGACGAGGTCCTCACCGTCTCGAAGGACATCCTGCTCACCCAGCAGCAGCAGGCCGGGCAGCTCTTCGGCTGGTTGAACTCGTGGGGCCTGCCGCAGGCTGCTCCGGAGCCCTCGATGACCTGGATGGGCCGGCCGACCCTGGCCGGAGCCGCCGACGAGCACTCGTCGATGGGGATGGGGACCGAGGACGGAGTCGTGCCGGCGAGCATGCCCGGTCTCGCGACACCGGACCAGATCACCGCCCTCAGCAGCGCGTCGAGCCGCGACTTCGACCGGATGTTCCTCGAGCTGATGATCGCCCACCACCGCGGCGCGATCGACATGGCCGAGGCGCTGCTCGCCCGGAGCCGCGTGACGGTCGCCACCGACTTCGCCTCCTCCGTCGTGAAGGCCCAGGAGGCCGAGATCTCGCTGATGGAGCAGATGCTCGAGGACCGCCCGGCGGAGTGACCGCTTCCGGCGCGCACGACATCGGCTGAGAGTGGTGCGCCTCCCCCACCGGGGAGGGGCACGTTCTCTCCGCCGACGCCGTGCACGGGGCCCGGCGACTCAGACGGCGTCGGCCGCGAGTAGCCCCGCAAAGTCCGGCCGCCGATCCGCGGCTCAGCCCTGGAGGGCCGACTCCGTCTGCTGCGCATAGAGCGAGGCGTAGAGGCCGCCGAGGCCGAGCAGCTCGCGGTGGGTGCCCGATTCGACGATCCGGCCGCCCTCGACGACGTGGATGACGTCGGCCGACACGATGGTCGAGAGCCGGTGGGCGATCGCGATCGTGGTGCGGCCGCGGGCGGCGTCGTCGAGCGCGGTCTGGACGATCCGCTCCGAGACGGTGTCGAGGGCGCTGGTCGCCTCGTCGAGGATGAGGACCGCCGGGTCCTTCAGCAGGACGCGCGCGATCGCGAGCCGCTGCTTCTCGCCTCCGGAGAGCCGGTAGCCGCGCTCGCCGACCAGTGTGTCGTAGCCGTCGGGGAACGACGTGATCGTCGCGTGGATGTTCGCGGCGCGGGCGGCCGCCTCCAGCTCCTCCTGCGTCGCGTCCGGGCGGGCGTAGCGGAGGTTGTCGCCGATCGTCGCGTGGAAGAGGTAGGTCTCCTGGCTGACGATGCCGATGTGCGAGACGAGCGACTCCTGCCGCAGCTCGCGCACGTCGGTGCCGGCGAAGCGCACCGCTCCCCCGGCCACGTCGTAGAGGCGCGGGACGAGGTACGAGATGGTGGTCTTGCCCGCGCCGGAGGGACCGACGAAGGCGACGAACTGGCCCGGCTCTATGGCGACCGAGACGTGGTCGAGCGTCGGGCGCGCGTCCTCCGCCTGGTCGGGGTAGCGGAACACGACGTCGTCGAGCTCGACCCGGCCGAGCTCGCCCGAGACCTCGCGTGCATCGGCCCGGTCCGTGATCGCCGGGCGCAGGCCCAGGTACTCGAAGATGCGAGCGAACAGCGCTCCGGCCGTCTGCAGGTCGAGCGCGACGCGCATCAGGCCCAGGAGCGGCCACATCAGGCGCGCCTGCACGGTGGTGAAGGCCACGACGGTCCCGGCGGTGACGGTGGTGCCGCCGAGGATCAGCCAGGCGGCCACGAGGTACACGATCACGGGGATGACGGAGAGGAAGATCTGCACCATCGCGAAGAACCACTGGCCGGACATCTGCTGCCGCACCTGGAGCTCGATCTGGCGGCCGTTCTCGTCGGCGTAGCGCGTCACCTCCGACTCCTGGCGGCCGAAGCTCTTGGCCAGGAGGATGCCCGAGACGCTCAGGGTCTCCTGGGTGATCGCGGTCATCTCGGACAATGACTCCTGCGTCTTCGTCGCGATGCGCGCCCTCACCTGGCCGACGCGGCGCTGGGCCACGACGAGCACCGGAGTGAGGACGAGGGCGACGATCGTCATCTGCCACGAGAGCAGGAGCATCGCGACGACGGCCGCGATCACGGTGACGGTGTTGCCGAGCACGCTCGAGACGGTGTTCGTGAGCACGTTGGCCACGCCGCCCACGTCGTTGGCGAGGCGCGACTGGATGACGCCGGTGCGGGTGCGGGTGAAGAAGCCGAGCTCCATCGCCTGCAGGTGGCGGAAGAGGCGGATGCGCAGCTCCCCCATGACCGTGTTGCCGACGGTCGCGGTGAGGTAGGTCTGCCAGACGCCGAGGATCGCCGAGAACGCCCAGACCAGCACCATGACGCCGACCAGCTCGAGCAGCACCGGGAGGTTCGGGCGTCCGCCGGGCGGGAAGAGCCCGCGGTCGAAGGCCAGCTGGGTGAGGAGCGGCGGCACCACCGTGAGGGCGGCGCCGACGAGAACGAGGATCACGGTGAGCGTGAGCTTGGGGCGGTGGTCGCGGAAGAGTCCCGCGATGCGCCGGAGCAGGTCGTCGACCTTCGGAGCCGCCGCGTTGATCTCCCGCTGGCTGTCCGGATCGCTGCTCGAGATCCTCCCGCCGCGCGCCCCTCCGCGCATCCCGCCGCCTGCCGCGACGTCACCCATCCTGCTCACGGCTCGACCCTAGCCCCGCCCGCCCCCGGACCCCCGCCCTTCCGCCCACGGCGAAGGCGTGCAAGCCCGCACCGCGCCGACGCGCCGTCCCGCACCCGATGCC
>NZ_PSWB01000033.1:0-36082 GCF_002931865.1 Rathayibacter sp. AY1C7
ACGAGCGCCGCAAACGTCATCAAACCGTTGATGTCCCGCACTCGGCCTTCGGTAGAGATCCGGAGGGCAGCGCCGGTCGAACCTCCCGTAACGGGATCGTCGTCCGGACGGTGAAACTACCCACTGACATCCGGCGTCCGGTGGCGGTCCCCTGCTGAACGGTGCGGGGAGGCAGCCCGTTGCACTTACTGGTCGAGCCGTCGAGCGAAGTGATGGGCGGTGATGTCCATCCGTTCGCGTAGGTAGAAGCGATGCGCCTCGAAGCGTTGCACGCCGGAGTCGAGCTCGATCGCGCTGCACCCCAGTTCCCGGCCTCGCTCCGCTAGGGCGGCTAGGAGTGCCGCGCCGTGACCGTGGGATCGCTCGGCGGCGGCGGTGGAGAGGTCATCGACGTAGAGCTTCCTGATGGCGCTCGTGTTGACGACTACTCGCCAGCCGGCGACAGCCACGCAGCGATCGTCTTGCAGTAGGGCGGTGAAGCGGAGACCTTGGGGCGCGCCTTCTCGCAGTACCAGCTCGAGCAGTTCGTCAGTGAGATGGGGGCGCAGCTCGCGGAGGACGAGAAGAGCGGCCGCCCACCGCGCGTCGCCGGGCTCTAGATCAATGATCACGGCGAGGAGACTAGCGCTCGCATCGTCCCGTACGGGAACGGGTTAGAGGGCGTCCCGTAAGGGGATCGCCCACCGGGACCCCCACGACCTCTTTGGCTGCCCTCTGACGCAGCGGCTCCACGGTGGAGAGCGAGTTCGGGCGGGGTCAGCTCCGGGGTCCTCGGTCGCTCCTGTGACCGGTCGAGCCGCTTAGGCCATCGCGCGTGCGAGTGCCCCGCCGGGAGGTCATCGCGTAGCGACGGCGAGGTTCAGTTTCTCACCGACGCGCAGAATCTCGTCTGAAGGGAAGCGGAACGGGTTGAGGTAGAACAGGTCATCGGCCGTCATGCCGAATCGTGCCGCGACGTCCTCTGCGAGGTCATTGCGGGCGACCGTGTACGACGTCGGCGTTCCGTCCGTCGATGTCGTCTCGCCACGCGCTGCTGCACGTGGGCCGGCGTCCTTGGCTACGAGATCGCTGCGTTGAGGCTTCACGCTCCATTGGACGTCAGCGACAGCAATGATCTTCATCGAGCAGTCGGAATCGTTCTGCGGTTTGGTGGTGATGACGAGCTGATCGATCGCTGTTGGATCGCCGCGGAACTCTGCGAGGTTCCGCCACGCCTTGTAGGGCTTCCCTGACTCCCCATCCGCGAGACGCATCGGGAAGTCGACGTCGAAACAGGTGGTCGTCGCATCGACCGGACTCAGCGCCGCCATGACCGCGACGAAACCTGAGGAAGATGTGGTCGCGGCGGGAATCTCTAGCTCGTCTGATGCCAGAGCCAGCCGGCCGTCAGCCGCACTCAAACGGATGGTGCCGGCCGTCCCATTGCTGCCCGTGAACGTTGCCACGCCAAGGTCACCGGTCAGTGCGGCGTCGGAGCTGCTGTCTGTGGACACCGGAGGCGGAGCCGGCGGTTCAGGCTGTGGCGTGCATCCCGTGACGACGATCAGGCATGCTGCGATCGCGACCGTTTTTCGCGCCTTCGAGAATGTCCCCACCAGCTCAGGGTAAGCGACGTCCCCGCTCTTCCCTTGGTCGTGCGGTTGGGGCGACCGGATGGAGTGCTCGCGATTTCCTCCGCAGAGGTCAGCTAGGGGCTACAGCAGCTTGCTAGTGTCCGGGCCTATGGATGAGCCCCGAAAGCGCGGACGCCCTTTCGTCATCGCGGGAACGACGATCGCGGCTGCAGCCGCCCTCTGTGCTCTCGTGCACTACGCCGGTCTGGCCGTATTCAGGACCGAGGGGGACGTGCCGGCGGCTTCGGCCGTCGACCTTCCAGACGGGAGCGAGCTCGTCAGTGAGACTGTCGAGTGCGCCTCCGGTGGGTGCTGGCGGCTGCTCTCGGTGCGCCCGCCCGACGCGATGACTCCCGAGCAGCTGTCGAGCGAGCTCGGAACGACGCCGCAAGCGCGCATCGCAGGAACACTCTGGGACCCGCGCACCATCACGGTGAGTTCCGCTATCGACGGACCCCTCCTCGAGGTCCGGGCCGATTACTGGTCACAGGAGTACGCGCCCTAGGCGCGCGAGTGACGCGTTCTCGAGTCGACAGCATTGGCGCCCCCCGACTGTTTCGCTGGGGGATCGCTTACCAGATGTCCTGCTCCTCACGCTGCGTCAGGGGCGACGGTGGCGGAGATCCGCCGCGTCCGTTCGATGATCAGGATGTCGGTGACTCGGATGCCGAGTGCGGTGAAGAAGCCAGCCACCGCATTCCAGTAGAGAGTCCAGAGGATGAGGCCGCCAACTTCGTTCTGGTCGTCCCGGGGTGGAGCCCAGTCGGCGTTCGCGGCGTGGACCTGCCAGATCACAGCGAGGGCGATGCACAGCAGGCACGCTCCGAGGCCGAAGGCGAAAAGGATCTTGCTCCCGGAGTTCGTGCAGCCGAATCTCCACAGCACGTTCCTGAGGACGATGAGCCACACGGGGATCGCTCCGAGCGAGAACGTCCATTGCTCCCACGTCACGAGAATGCCCCCGGCTCGCAGCGAGCCGGATCGTCGGCAGGTGCCGTCGTCACTCTTCGGAGAGCGGGGGAGTGGTCGCGATCATTTCAGGAGAAGGTGTCTCGTAACCGCCGATGATGAGCGTGCTGGTGTCGGTCCAGCTCGGCTCGGAGTAGGCAACCGGCTCGGGGTTTCCCGCGGCAGGCTTCTCGCTGGTGATCCCGGTAGCCACCGCACCCACAGCAAGGAAGCCGGCGACGATCCCTGCGACCGTCACGGTAAACACGGTGTTGCGAAGCGTCTGCATCGTGCTGCCCCTCGAGTAGGTCGAATGGTGGGGAGCGTACCAGCGCAGGTGCTCGCGACGCCATGCTACTGGTCCCGTATGGGGATCGTTCACCGGTCCATGGCTCCCTCTAGGTTGTTGCCGCGATGCCGTCTAGTGTCGCGTCATGAGCGAGCGGGCGAAGCGCACGGTTCGATGGGGTTGGGTCAACGTGGCGTTGTTCGCCGTCGCGGCGATGTTCCTGCTGCTAATCACCGTCCAGACGGGTACCTGCACCGATTACGTCGACGGGACTGGAGTGTGCACAATCACTCCGCCGCCGGACCGCCAATGGCTGGTGCTGGTGATCGGTGGCGGGGTTCTCGCTTTCGCGCTCTTCAAGGCGTTTCGTCGGCGCTGACACGCGGCTGGCTCATCTGATCGGGCTGCTCGAGTGTCCAGACAGCGGTCGCCGATCCCGTCCCGTAAGAGGATCGTTCAGCGGGCGGCTGAGGGGGCGGGAACTGTTTTTGGCCGCGCCGTGCAACGCTGCCGAGAGCAGGGCGACACCGGCGGCCCCGCCGGTCTGTCGCGTGCGGCGTCAGCGAAGCCCACACTTCTCGACCGCACCACAACAGTAGAACCACCAGCGCACAGCCTGGCCGTCAGCCAAGATGGCCATCGTTGTGCAGCTAAGCCAGTGTCTGAAATGAAGCGCGCGATATGTGTGACAGGGTTACTCGAAAGCGGCCGGATCGACTGGCGGTCGCCGTCTGACGCTCCAGGCGTATTGCTCGGGTTCAACTCGCTGGCCAGCACTGTAGAGCGCACCGTATGGCCCACCAATTTTCAACGCTGTGACGTGTCCCAGTTTTTTGCGTGCATCCTCTAAAACATCCTCAGAGACACCTGCGGAGAATGGGTATGAGAGGGTGTCCTCCCGAGGCGGCCAGATAAGTAGTAGCGCTTCCTCCTTCGCCCAATTCGCGACGAAGGATTTGAAGGACTTTGGGTCACTATCAATTGTCGTAATCATAAAAAATGAAGTCACGCGTGTAATCGTGTGCAGATAGGTACCATCTGGACGCGCCGCGTCAATAAGGTTGATCCCTCTGGGTCGAGGCTTGGTTGGGTCGCGTCGCGCTATCTGTACTGAGCAGTTGGGTGGGATGTGCCCACCGTTATGAATCATTCTTTGCGCCAGTTGTCTTATACGGTGATACTTCCTCTCCTTCGGAGATCCCTCTTGTTCAACAACCCATAGTCGTTGCAACAAATCAGTCTTTACTCGCCAGCGTGCGACAAGTCTTTGATCGGCAGGCGAAAGTTCAGAGCGAGTGCGTTGAATCATGCCCTTCAGGATGGGTGCCGCGGTGTCCTCGAAGAGGCGCGCGGACCTGCTATTGCAGGGAGCGCACAGCCCAAGGTAGGTGCGTGGTGGCTGGTCACCGGGGAGGGCTGACGCCTGCGCCATTGCGGCGCGGTACCAGACCGGTACTACGTCCTCTTTCGTCAGTTCGCCGTACGCGAGGCAGATCGCGCACGAGCCCACCTTGGGGATCTTCATCGAATTTTGATTTCATTCATGAGGATCATCCTTTAACGGATCGGGGTCGATGGTGCGTTCACGGGACACAGCTTTAGAACGGCGCGCAAACCGGTCGCCCTGCTGCCTGGGGTTGGATCGCCGGAGATGGGTCCGGTGGAGATGGCCTGAGATCGGCAAATTGGACGGTGAGGGCGGCCGAAGCTTCACCTGGCGCGGTCGTTGGCAAACGTGTACCAAACCGCGTACGGTTTGCTGCTTGTTGTGTTGTCCGCCGAACGGTCCTATGTGACTCCCTTAGTCCAGATCCTCGCAGTGCGCCATCGGTGTCGCGCTTCCCGGGTCGGGCCGTATTTCAGCCTAGGGGGCTACAACCGAGCTGACGGGAGGTGGTGGTGCGGGTTGGGACCCGGAAGTGGGTGCGCGTAGAGCGAGGATCGTAGCGGCCAGAGCAGATGCTATTTGTGCTACGCGTACTGCCGATGTGGCTGCGTCGGTGATGTCGGGGTCAATTTCACCCGTAGCGATGAGGTAGGCAAAAAGGTAAGCGATTGCTGAAATTGCGAGCGAGACCAGGGCGGAGAACCAAGCTCCGTCAGGCTCCCGCGAAAGACCGACGATAAGCACGGGAACAGCCCCTATGTATAGGGCGATCGAATCGGGTGCTATCGAGTTATGCGTACTCCATGCCGTGATCGACGTCACGGCGAGTGCGGTAATCACGCAGGTCGAAATGAAGAAAAAAACTTTTCGCCGTGCCGACGCGTTTTTCCAGACCCATTGCGTTGGGGATGACGGCCGTGGGTTCGGGGTTCCGGTCGGAGGGATGCTGGTGCTCACCTCGCGAGTATGTCGCAAACTGAATTGAAGATCCGTCCCCCTTTTGGGCTCTTGTCGCGAGCGTCGTAGGACGACCATGCCACCTTCCGCCCACATTCCCCGTTCTCGCTCGACTCGATGCGCCCTTGACCAGATCGCCCCAGTAAGCCATCCGCGTGCCGATCGGGCGTCATCGGAGCCGGACACTCCTGCGACGACGCTCGGGGTGAGGAGTCGGTCGCGCTGAGCTGAAGGGTTGCGGTGTGCGCGCCGTCTTCGTCGTACCAGACGAACATTTTCGCTCTTGATGAGCTCGGTGAGGCCGAGAGGTGCGATTCGTTGGTTCTGGACGTAGGCGGCTTGCGAATGGGCATAGATCAACGACAGGTGAAACACCCACTCCTCGAGCGGAAGCTCCCCAAGATGGTGGAAGCCGGTCCGGTCGAGGGCGCCCGTCAGGTTCGAGTATGCGGCGGCTAGCGAGAGAGCGGTGGAGTCGAGCGCTGAGGACCTGGAACGGAGGAGGAGACCCGTCGACCGCGGCCACATGAAGTTCGGTCGGAGGCGTCATTTGCGCCCAGACAGCGAGAGTTCGTGAAGGAGACTCACGCGGTCGGGCGCGTAGAACCCTCGCAAAGGCGAAGTCGGCCGTCCCGTATGGGGATCGCTCGGTGCGACACATTCGGCCGGTCGGGACGACGAGCCGCTCAGCCTCACCCGGCCAGACCTAGGGTGGGCAGATGAGTCATCGCTCGGTTGCACTCACGCTCCTGCTGGCCGTGGTGGGCACCATGACCGCGTGCGCGCCGGAGCCCGTTGATCGCGCGCAGCTCACTCAGTGGCGCTCGGACCGTCAGGCTGACATTGACGCGGGCAGTCCCTTCCTCGCTGTGCTGTCATCCGATTCGAGTGCTGGACAGGAAGGGGATCGGCTGGAGGCCGTCTTCGACCAACCAGAGCTGCCCAGCGCCATCACCTTCGAATGCTTCGGGGACGGCACGGTCGAACTGCAGCTCGACTCCGATTCCAAGACCGGCACGGTGACGACGGGTAAGACCACTGTCCAAACCGTCGATTGCGGCGACGGACCGCTCGACATCGACCCGGCATTCCTCGGCACCGATCCGATCGACCTCGTCGGCGTGGCTACAACTGACGCCGATCGCGATACGGCTTGGTTCCTGACCGTGCGTGGGGCGCAGAGCACGTCCTGACGGCTCACCGCTCATGTCGGCTCCCGCGGGGCAATCTGGTTCGGCCCTCAAGGGGATCGTTCACCGGTACACGCAGACGCGACACCGAGCGCCGCGAAAACCCGCGGCGCTGAGTGTCCCGTTAGACCCGTCCGATGATTTGTTCGGTAGGGGGGCGTCAAACGGGATACTGGTCAGATGGCTGAGCTGATCGGATACGCCCGGGTCTCGACGGACAAGCAGGACGCGCAGGCGCAGCGTGACGCGCTGCGCGCTGTGGGGGTGCCGGCGGATCGGATCTACGTCGACGCCGGCCTCACAGGGTCCAACCGTGAGCGGCCCGCGCTGCGCGAGGCCCTGGCCGCGTGCGACACCGGCTCGACCCTGTTCGTGACGAAGCTCGACCGGCTCGCGCGGTCGATTACGGATGCGCGCGACATCGTGGACGAGCTGACCCGCAGGGGAGTGCGGTTGAACATCGGCGGGTCGCTGCACGACCCGACTGACCCGATGGGCCGGCTGCTGTTCAACGTGCTTGCGATGATCGCGGAGTTCGAGGGCGACCTGATCCGGTCGCGCACGCGCGAGGGGATGCAGATCGCGAAGGCGAAGGGGCGCCTGCGCGGCCGCCAGCCGAAGCTCTCCCCGAAGATCGAGGCACACCTTGTGGCGGAGTACCGCTCGGGCAACTACACCGTGGCCGAGCTCTCGGAGCAGTTCGGGGTGACGCGCTCAACGGTCTACCGCGCGGTCGAGCGCTCGAACATGACAGAGTTGCGCGCCGTCGACGTCACCCTTCCGCTCCCCGAGGGAGAGCGGAAAGACTGAGTGCCCAAATGGTCACTTGATGCGGCGTGTCGGATCGCGTTAATCACAGCCACAGCCCTACGTTAAACGCATGGCTTCGACGCGGCGTCCCCGAGGAACGATGGTGGATCCCACCAACGTCGCCTGGACCGTCGAGCGCCAGGCTCGCGACGACTTCAATGTCATGGCGCTGCGCGCGAACGTGTCGGCTGCGGTGTTCTTCGAGCGCCTGGTCGAGCACGTTCAGAGCGAGCTGACCGACGAAGGAATTCCGTCCTGGTGGCCTGCACAGCCGACTCTCCTCGAGGAGGAGCTGCCCATCGACACCCGTTAACGCATTAGGCCCGCCGCTCTCGCGACGGGCCTAGAAGCCTTGGCTTCCCACCTCGCACAGTTTGGCGACTCAGAGGTGTGAAGCAGTCCCACCCAAGAACCGGTATCCAGCCGGGCCTTCGGTGTACCCACCCGGAACGTACCCGGAAGGAATGCCCACATCGTAACAGCGGAGTCCGTCTCCGTGCACACCCGACCCACCCTTTTTTCAGGGGAGGAGTCGGTCGATTGTGCACCTGAGACGCCACAGGCAGCCGCGTCGCGGCCGAACAGTTCTCGAGCGAGCTCATGGAGCCCCGAGCCGGCGCCAGGCGCGTACGGTCCGCTTCCGGCGTGGACGTCCGGAGCGCACTGGTTCGACGCGCTGATGGACGCGCTGGGGACGTCGCCGGGGGAGGAGCTGCGCCGCGCTGCACGTGTCGCTCCGGACACGCTGCTGCGCGTCGCTCGCGCCGACTGGCTGGCGGCCGACGTCGACACCGGGCGCGGTGTGACGACGGCACACGAGACGGTCGCGGCCGCGCTGGGCATGTGCGGCAAGACGGTGCAGCGGGCCCGTGCGCTGATGGAGTCGCTGGGCTTCGCCGCGACGGTTCTCGACGGCCGCTACCTGACCCGCGCTGAGCGGAACGCGGCGCACGCGGCGCACGGCGGCCGACAGCTCCGCATGGCCTCCACGAGGGCGCTGATCATGCCGCGTCCCACGCCGGCGACCTTGCCTGCACCGACGTCACGGACGGGCGAATCTTTCGGTTCTGTGGAGAATGTCCAGCTACCCCGTAGGCGCCCACTTACATCTACAGCCCCAGTTAAAAGACACTCACCAACGCGCGGTGAACCGCGCTCAGGAGCCGCTTCGCGGCAGCCGAGGCGACGGAGTGATGCAAAACGCAGCTCGACCGGTCGGCCGGCGGTTCCCAGATCGATCGAGTTGCAGCGCTTCGCTGCTGCGCTGGCTCATCGCATCCCGTGGCTCGCCCGTGGAGTGCACATCGGGCACGTCGTCGGGATGCTCGACCGCACAGGTATCGACGTCTCCGAGTGGAGCGTCGAAGGGCTGATGTTCGCCATGAACGCCTGGCTGTCTCGCGACGGTCGCCGTGTCCCGGAGACGTTCACGAGCCGCAACGCGCTCGGGTTCTACGGGTGGGTCATCCGCCGGGTCATCACCGAGCACTCGCAGCTCGACACCGCGCGCCGGGTCGCTGCTGCGCAGCGCGACGCCGACCGTGCTCGGGCCGCTGCGGAGCGAGCGGCCGAGGCCGCCCGACTTGCGAGCATCGACCAAGACGAGGTGGACCGGATCATCGCGAAGATGAAGGCCGATCAGCGCGAGTTCGAGCGTGCAGCTCGGGACCGCGAGATGGCCCGCAAGCGCGCCGCCGCCGAGGTCCGCGAGGAGCTGGCCGCGCGCGCTGCGGAGTTGCGCTCTCGGGGCTGAGCACGCACCGAGGCCATCCATCCGATAAGCGGCGCGATGCCGGAGACGGGCGGCCGTCAGGAGTGCCCCGCAGGGGCATCCCGAAGGGACGCGCAGCGCTCTTGACGGTCGATCGGCGCAGGCAAGAGTGAAGCGTCGGATGGACGGCCGGACCGCAGCCGGCGCGCTTGTCGTGGGAACGGAGAAGCCCCCGCGAGCATGAATGCTCTAGCGGGGGCCTCCACAGCGACGAGGGGGGTTGTCGTGCACGATCAAATTACTCGTTCGGCCACGTCGCCAGAGCGTCGTAGTGAACGATCGTCGGCACTCCGTCGACGGTCTGGATCGTCGTGCCGGGCTCTCCGAGTCCGGCCCCGTGTGCGATCGCCGCGAGGACCAATCGAGTGTGCGCCAGGTCGAGGCCGGCGACGTCCTCGCGGAGGTCGACCGGGACTCCCTGGCCGAGAGACGAGGCGATCCGCGCGATGCGCTGCTCGCCTCCACTGAGCGCTCCGATTTCGTAGGCGAGGCGGTCGAAGTCGACGGCGCTCGTCTGCCAGGCGTTGTCGGTCTTGATCCACGGCGCACCGGCGTAGACGAGACGCGACCGGATGAGAAGTTCGACGGCCGCGGCGAGAGGGTTTGAACCCTCCGCCCACGAGCGGACCTGCGCGTGCAAAGCAGCGGAGGCGTGGTTGGTCATGCCACGTTCTCCATCGACTCCGCGCCGTTGTTCTCCGTCAACTCGGCGGCGGGGGCGTCAGCAGTAGTCGACCGTCGAGAGCGGGTGACGCGCGCTCGCGGCTGGTCAGGCCGCGGCACTCCTGCTGCGCGGAGTTCCTTCTCTGACCATCCCGACGCCAGCGCCTCAGCCCAGGCCTTTGCGTGACGGTTCTGCGCGTCAGCGAGAGCGGTCCGAGCAGCGTCCGTGTCGTTCGCGGCGGTAACGATCGTTCGGACGGCATCGACGCGCTTTTCGACAGTCGATTCGAGGAGGCGGCGCGCAGCGTCAGCCGCGTCCTCTGGGTTTCTGGTGTTGTCGCTCATGCCGTCAGGGTACATGCCCAAATGGGCATCTGAAAGGCGCGATTACGTCTCCGTTTCGGAGGCCCAGTTCTACCGCCGCGGAGTGCCGCTCGCGGTCCGGCTTCGTGCTCCTTCGCTACGCTCGGGCACGGCCGGTTTGTGGAGCAAGCTGTCGACTTACCGCCGGTAACTCGCTTGCCGACCTGGCGCTGCGCGCCGGCCGGGGGCATACTGGTCGTATGGTCCCCGCCGATTTGGCGGGTTCGCTGCGCTGGGCCGAAGGACAGGAAGGACACGCCGATGAGCGAAGATCGCGGTCGTGCGTTGTTCAGCCGTAAGCGGCGAGCGAACGTCGAGGGAGACGAGAAGCGGGACAAGCCGTATCGCGTCTACGTCACCGACGAGGAGCGGGTGCAGCTTGAGGCTCGGGCGGTCGTCCAGAGCGTCACGGTTCCCCGGCTGCTCTTCGAGTCCGCGATGAACGCCCAGGTGCGGACCGACACGGAGTGGAAGCAGGCTGTCGCCGAGCTGTTCTCCGTGAACTCTCGCCTCGAGAACCTGACGAACAACGTCAACCAGCTCGCCAAGTTCGCGAACACCGAGGGCCGATTCCCTGACGAGGCTGCGGCGATCTACCGCGAGTTCCAGAAGCTCGCTCCCGAGATTCGCGACGCCGTTCGTCGGGTGGCCGGCCTGTGATTCCGAACGTCACCTACGGCGGCCGCATGGACGGCCTGATGACCTACCTTGCGGGCGAGGGGCGCTCGAACGAGCACACCGAACAGCACCTCATCGCCGGCAACGGCGCGATCATGGCGATGCACGGAGAGAGCGTCCTCGACCACGCCGCCGCGCTCGCTGTCGCGCGCGATCTGAACCTCCCCAAGGAGGCATTCGGCGTCACCGTGCAGCGCGCGGAGAAGGTCACCGACCCGACCACCGGTGAGCTGATGATCGACTCCCGTACCGGGAAGCCGGTCACCGAGAAGGTCGACGCCGACGTGTGGCACTGCTCCCTCTCGCTGAAAGCCGAGGAGGGGCAGTTGAGCGACGAGAAGTGGGGCCAGATCGCCACCGAGTTCGTGCGCCGAATGGGGTTCGCTGGCGAGGACATCGGCAAGGCCGACTGTCGGTGGGTCGCCGTGCGGCATGGTCTCTCGAAGAACGGCAACGATCACATCCACATCGCCGTCTCCCGAGTGCGCGAGGACGGCACGAAGGCGTACATCCCCTACGACAAGCGCCTCGCCCAGAAGGTCAGCCGTGAGCTGGAACGCGACTTCGACCTACAGCCTTTGCACGCTCCGGAGCGCGAGCTTGGTGAGCGCGGAGTCGTCCCCGGCGAGCGTGAAGCTGCACGCCGACGAGGCGCCGTCGAGGTCGACGCACACCGACTCGAACGCGCCGTCCGCTCAGCCGCGACCAGTTCCGCGGACGAGGGTGAGTTCGTGCGTCGAATGCGCCAGGCCGGGGTGCTCATCCGCCCCCGCTACGCCGCCGGTCGAGACGACGTTGTCGCCGGCTACTCCGTCGCGCTGCGCCCCGACAAGGGAGCGCCGGTCGTCTGGCACGGCGGTGGGCGCCTCGCTCGCGACCTGACCCTTCCGGAGTTGCGGAAGGGCTGGCCGGACGAGCCACAGACTGCCCAGGCAGCCGTGGACGAGTGGCGCGCCACCGCGAAAAACCCGTGGCGGTACGAGCCGGTGAAGCCTGGCCGCGAGGAGGCCGAGCTGTCGAGTGACTTGTACTCAACCTACGCCGAGGACATGACCCGGCTCCACGACTACCTGAGCACCGTCGACCCGTCCGATCGGGCGACGTGGGCTCACGCTGCACGAGAAGCATCCGGGGCGTACGCAGCGTGGTCGCGGCGCCTCGAGCCGACTCCCGGACCGCTGGCCGAAGCGTCGCGCCAGCTCGCCCGATCCGCGCACCTGCGCGCGCACGAGTCGACGCCGCGGCCGACCGCGATGCCGTCGATGGCCGGCACGACGATGCTGATCCTCGCGACAGCCGGGAAGCGCAACAAGGCCGCCGAGGAGGCGATGTTGCTGCGCCAGATCGTGCGCACCACGCGGGCGATTATGGACGCCCACAAGGCCGCTGGCGACGCGCGACGCACCCAGGAGCTCGCGGGGACGATCCGGAACCAGTTGAAGGCGGTTCACGAGGGCTACAACGCGCAGATCCAGAAAAACGCCTGGGATGCTCTGCCCGAGGACACCCGTCGCGCACGCGAGACAGTGCAGGCGAGTTTCGCGACCGGGAGCCCGGTGCCGACGAAGCTCACCAAGGCTGCGCCGGACGCCACATCTATCGCTGCCCCGCAGCGCGGCGCTGAGCCGCGCGAGCGCGACGGACGCGACCGCTAGACCTACACGAGTGAAGGGGAGGCATCACTATGGCTGACGACGACGGAGGCGTGGAGGAGTCCATCAACTCGTCCGCACGGATCGCGCTCACAATCGCGGTCCAGCTGGGCGAGAAGCTGGCTCGCGCGTACCAGGAGGCGATGCGTGAGGCTCAGCAGCGCAGCGCGATCGAGGCGCGCGAGCTCGCAGCCCGCTACGAGGCTGAGCGGGCGTCTGCACGGCAGGCCGTGACAGTCGTCAACGATCCCCAGTGGTGGGATCAGGCGACCGTGCATGACGTCGCCCGCGTCGCTGAGACGGCCGCGGCGTGGAAGGACGCGGACCCGCAGATCGCGTCCGCCAGCGCCCTGATCGCGTCCGAGGCGAAGGAGCGCTACGGCGTCGACGTCGCCACGCTGCAGGGCATCGCCCGCGACACCCCGACCGAGCTGGACCTCGCGAAGCAGTGGGCCACTACCGCCGCACCCGAGGGGTACCACCGGCACGACGAGGACCGTCTCACCATGCCTGTCGGAGACGCCCGAGAGCCCAATCTTTCGGCCGAGCGTGCTCTCATCGAGGACTACCGCGCAGCGGTCGCAGGCGACATTCCCGCGATGCACGTAAGCCTTGCGGAGGAGTGGAAGCGCGCCAACGATCCGGTCGGCTACCAGGACTACCGCGTCGAGACGGCCGTCGCCTTCGATGACGACGGACGGGTGCAGCCCGCAGACCCGGCCGTTGCCGAAGCCGCCCGCGCCGCTCTCGTGCAGGAGTGGCGCACGGACCAGACCGGCGGCTCTGCCGTCGACGCAGCGGATGCCGAGCGGGCACAGTCGCAGCGCGACGTCACCGAAGCTCAGGTGATGGTCACGGAGGCCGACCGCCTCGACCGCGCCAACGACGCATCCCAGAACACGTCCGTCGAGATCCCCGTCGACGGCGAGCGTCGCGCCGATGAGCTCGAGCAGCAAGCTGCTCAGTACGACCGAGACGCGGAGGCCGGCGGGACACCCACGCAGAGCCCTGAGGAGCTGCGTAGCCTCGCTGAGGACGCTCGTGCCCAGGTCGCGCTCTACCGAGACGACAGCGGCCAGCAGAGTGCCCCCGACGCTCCCGCACCCGCTCAGGAGGGGCGTGCGGCCGCGGCACGCTCCGAAGGAGAGCTTGCGTACGACAGTGCCGAGCGGCGAGCACACACCGCAGCATCGATGCAGGCTCAGAACGTTCCCGAGGAGCAGGTCAACGCGCGGATGACCGTCGACGCCTCCTTCGCCACTCCTGCGCGCGGCGCGGAGGCCACGAAGCGCACTCGCGTCCCCTCGACGCGAGGCGCGCGTGGCCAGGGTGCTCAGATCGAGCGGTCCGAACCAGGTCGCTGACGCTGGAACAGAGAAGGGCCCGCGACACCGGTTGGTGTCGCGGGCCCTTCTCTGTCCGTCGTCCTCAGCCCTGTGCGTCCTCGGGAAACATCCCGGTCGGAGGGGCTGTGTAGGGAAGCATGTCGCCCGGCCGGTTCTCGTCTGTCGACGTCGCGAACGGGCCGCTGGGCGAGAGCAGCACTCGCATGTGCGGGTCGAGGTGATTGATCCAGTAGGCGCTCAGGGAGCCGGCGCTGGTGCGGATCTCTTCCCACATCCGCCAGAGGGCTTCGATGCGGGTCAGCGCCTCGACGCTGCTCCACCACTCAGCCGCCCACCGATCGCCGGCGGCCTGGCCCTTGGCCGTCACCCGGCGTCGATAGGAGGGCCGGAGGAACTTCCTGACCCACTCGTCGGCAGATCCGAAGTACGTCGCAGGCACCTCCTCCTCGTCCACCTCCTCCTCGACGGGGTGCAGCGTGACGGGATCCGTGTCGACGTCGAACAGATCCTCGTCGCTCATCGCTCGCCCCGGAGAGTCGCGTTCTGCTCCGCGTCGACGTCCGCCGCAGGCTGATCCTCGAGCGGAGGCATCACCGTCACGACAGGCGAGACGGGTGCAGCGTTCGCCGGTCCGCTGCTGGCGTCGTGGGCGGCGATGGAGGCGTTGATCGCGGCGACCTGCTCCTTCGGCCCGTTGTACCAGGGCACCGTGTCGACCAGCGCCGCGCGGGCTCCGGAGGAGAGCATGATCGCCCGTCCGCGGCCCATGCTGGTGAGGTCCGCGACTTCGAGGATCTTCTCTCGCCGCAGCGCCGAGGTGGTGGAGCGCACACCTTTGTTGTAGCTGGCGGAGGTGGTCTCCTTGTCGTAGGTGCCGATCAGCTCGGAGAGGGTGCGCAGGAACTCGTCTTCCGCGACTCCGCCGGCGTACAGCTTCACGTTCGCGGCGGACCAGAGCTTGAGCATGCCCTCCTTGCCGAACACGCCGACGCCCTGGGACCAGGACTGGAACACGGCCATGATCGGGATCCCGCGCGATCCGTAGTGGGAATACAGGTCGGGGAGGTCCTTCCACCGGCAGACGTTCGCGGCCTCATCGAGAACGGCGACGAGCGGCGTCGCGAGGCGCCCGCCGCGGGATCGCGCGGCGTGCTCCTCCGCGGCCTCGATCGTCGCGGCGGTCAGGGCGGTGACGAGCGGGCCGGCGGTGCCGGCGCCCTCCTTGGACAGCGAGTACAGCGTCTGGGTCGACGTGACGAACGTCTCCGGGACGAACTGCGGACGGGTGTCGTTCGGGCGGGCGTTCACCCAGTCGGCGGTCGCGGCGCTCTTCAAGCACACCGCCATGCCCTGCGCGGTCGAGTAGATCCCGTCGCGGGCCTTGTCGGCGGTGTTCATGATGCCGCGGACAGCTCGCGCGTTGGTCGGGTAGCCGTTGTCGTGCAGGAGCTCGACGGGGGTTTCGTCCTCGACGGAGGTCAGCCAGAGCAGCACGTCGCTGATCGGCCGGTTGCCTGCCGCGGCCGCGAGCAGCAGGTCGGACAGCAGCTCTTGGCCCTTGCCGTCGAAGTAGGCGTCGGTCTTCGCGTTCATCGCCCGGGTGCCGGAGGCGAAGTGCGTCGCGAGCTTCGCGGCCTTGGTGTCGTCGGTGACGTAAGAGAGGGGGTTCCACCACCATGTCGCGTCCTCGAACGCGACGCGCTGGGGGTCGAAGACCCACACGTGACCCTTGGCGGCGCGGACGTCGCGGGTCGCGTCGAGCACGTCGCGCTTGTTCGACGTCGTGACCACGGCGCCGGGCGCAGCCATGATCGCGGGAATGACGAGGGAGGTCGACTTGCCCACGCGGGGGCCGGCGATCAGCAGCATCATGTCCTCGAACGAGGCGTAGAGCATCTGCTTCCCCAGGTGCAGCCGGCCCACCGGGACGCCGGGGTTCTCAGCGACGCCGAGGCGGGCGGACTTCTTCAACGCCTCCTTGCGCATCATCGGCGCCAGGTCGCGCGGGGTCGCCATGTAGCGGGCGGCGTGGTCGACGCTTGAGCGGTTCTTCCGTCCGAGCGAGCGCATCCACACGAGCCAGAGGCCCACGAGGACGATGACGGCGACGGCGGCCGCGGCGATCATCGTTGCGGACGTCGACCACACCACTTGGCCGCGGAACAGGCCCGAGATGATTTCAAACGGGTCCGAGGGCAGGCCCTCGTTCACGCCGTCGAGCTTGGAACCGACCGCGACGGCCACCCAGACGATGCCGATCGCAGCGATCGCCGCGAGGGCTGCGCCGAGCATCAGGGCGTCGTTATTGGCCTTGCCAGGCTCGCGGCGGCGGTTGTTGGCGGTGGCGCTCATGCGGACTCCTCCGTGTAGATCGGGCCGGCCCACCGCGGGGTGCAGTCGTTGGCGGGTGCTTGGTGCGAGGTCCCCCAGGAGAGGACCGCGAGGCCCCGCTCCGCGAAGGAGACGGGGAGGTCGGTCGTGTGGAAGCCGTGCTCCCCCGGGGCGGACCGCTGGCAGGTCCAGCGGTAGCCCTCGAAGGCGAGCGTCGACGGGCAGCTCACGCGATCACCCGGTCCCACTGGTCCCAGGCGACGAAGCTCGCCATGAGCCCGACGCCGGTCCAGCAGAGGGTGAGCAGGAACCGATCGCGGTCTGCCGTCCGCTGACGGGCTCGGATCGCGTTGATGATCGCGGCGCCGGCGGCGCCGGCCGCGACGCAGCTCGCGCCGAGTGCGACGAGGACGCTCACGGCAGGATCTCGACGTTCACGGGATCGGTGGGCAGTGGCTCCGCTGCGCGGCCGGCGCGGGAGGTCGCGTGCCAGAGCTTGTTGGTGTCGTTGACCTCCTTCTCTGCTGCGGTCAGCTCGACGCGCACCGGGATACCGGGACGTCCGCCGACCTTGATCAGGAAGCGGCCGCGGCCGGGAGGCTCGGACTCGTGCCCGGACACGGGGTCCCAGGCGGGCGGGTCCTGCCAGGAGGTGAGCATCCCCTGTTCCGCGATCGACATCGGCACCGCCGAGGTCAGCAGCGGCATCTCAGCACCGGGGAGGCCGCCGCAGATGACCATGCCGGAGCGTTCCACGAAGCCCTTCGCCTTCATCTGATCCTCCGAGGAGGCCAGTGCGAGGAGGTCGGACATGGTGTGGCTGATCATCGCCAGGCCGACGCCGCGCGCACGGTTCAGGCGGGTGAGCGCGTCGACGCGATCGACCATGCCCTTACCCGCGCGCAGCGCCCGCCACAGCTCGTCCAGGATCACGAAGTAGTGCCGCTGCGGTTCGAGCTCCGCGTCCGCGAGGGCGGCCGCGACGTTGACGGTCCCGAAGCCGGCGGACCAGCAGGCGAGGAGGATCGCGGCCTGGAGGTCGCCTTCGGAGTCGTCGATCGAGGACACGTCGTAGACGACGGGCCGGTCCCGGCGCATCGGCGTGGTCGTCTGCTTCGAGAACACCTCGCCCAGGCGTCCACCGGTGGTGAGGCCGATGAGGGAGGCTTCGAGGTTCTCGGTGACGTCCTTGTACTTCTCGATGTTGCCGCGGTCCAACGCGACCTGACGAACTTCGTCCGGCGCCTCCTGGATCACGCGCAGCAGGTCCGCGAGGACCGGCACGCCCTGGTGGTGCTCGTCCAGGTACTTCAGCGCCCGGTCGATGATCGTCTCTTCACGGTCGCTCGGCGGCTGGGAGCGGAGGATCGTCAGCAGCGCTGCGACCATCGTGTGCCGGCGGCCGTGGGCGTCCGCGAGGACCTGGTGCGCGAGGCGCTGCACCTTCGCGGCGTGCTTGCGCAGCCGACCGACCTCCGCGATCATCGCCGCGGTGTCGTCGGAGACGCCGAGCGCGTCGACCTGGTGCGCGAGCTCGTCGGCCCGCTCGAGCGAGCGGTCGGCCTCGTCACGCAGGCGCTGCGCCGCCTCCGACGCCTCACCGGGATCGAGGATGTTCAGGTACCCGCGGCCACGGCCAAGAGGGATCACCTGCCCGTCGAGAGCTTCGATCAGATCCACGTAGTCCGGCTTGAGGTCGCCCAGCACGAGCGGGATCGTGCCGTACCCGGCGAGGCCGGCGGCCATGCGGCGGGTCAGCGAGGACTTCCCCAGGCCGGGCTTGCCGAGCACGAACATCGACGGGTTGCTGATGAGGTTTGCGCGCTGGAACCAGCTGATCGGGTCGCAGCAGACGGAGGCGCCGGTGGAGAGGTTCTTCCCCAGCGGCACCCCGATCATCGGCGTACCCGTCCCGACCGAGAACGGGTACAGCCCGCACACCTGCACGGTCGTCCCGCGGAACTCGTCTGCGGCCGTGACGTTGACGGCTTCACCACCGCCGCGACCGAGCCATCCGCGGATGCTCGGGCGCAGAGGACGGCGCAGCGCCGTCCCCTGGCTCTTCTTCTTCCCGCCGTGCGGGATCTCGATCTTCTTCCCCTCTCGGCGTCGGGTGCGCGGGGTGGTGCGCTCTCTGGTGAGCGTCGGGCGCTGAGCGACCGCTGCTACCGGGGCTGGAGCTTCGCCCTGCCCGCGCGCAGCCCGCCGCGAGGGTGCCGTCGTGTCGGTGCCGGGCTCTGCCGAGGACGACACGGCACCGGTGGGCAGGCCGTCGCCGGTCAGCTCCTCCCCCGTCGTATCGCCGTGCGCGGCGGTGACCGCTCCGTCCGGCAGGACGTCCTCGCCGGGCTCGAGCTCGTTGTCGCTGTTCGAGGAGAACAGGCGGGTGATCAGGCTCACAGGGACTCCCTCACTTCGGTGGGCAGGCGCAGGTGACGCGGGAGCACGAGCCCCAGCGGCAGACCCGCAGCGAAAACGGTGTCCTGCGACCCGAACGCCGGCCGCACCCGAAGACGCGCCGCGGCGGTCAGCGAGTCGATCGCCGCGCGGGCGTCCGCTTCGTGCACAGCGTCGGTGGTCGTCGCGGTGACGATTAGGCCGAAGTTGAGCAGGCCAGCACCGGAGGCCTCCTCCGCCGCGGTCGCCTGGGCGGAGCGGGTGGAGAGGGTCGAGCGGGCGGTGGGCTTGGTCGACGCGGAGCTGTTGAACTGCGCCGCGTTCAGGTCCGCCTCCACGATCGCCGCGGCGCGGGCCGGGTCGATGGGGCGGTAGAGCAGGGTGACGCGCTTGCGAGCGACGTCGCGGTGCGGCGCGAGCAGGCGCGCGAGGATCCCGGACTGCACGACTCCGCGCGGCGGGGAGGTCATCGTCCACGACGTCGACACGGCGCCGTCGTGCCGGTACGACTCCCACCGGGACTCCGCGGCCGCGGGGCCGACGTCCGTCCACGACAGCTCGGGCACGTCCCCGGAGGCGCGGGCCTCATCGATCAGGACGGCGGCGGCGGGGTCGTAGGCGATCCGGATCACCTCGCACAGCTCCTGAGCACCGAGCGGCCGGGCAGCGCCGGCCCCTGTCGCGGCAAGGCTCGTCGTCAGGCCGGGCAGGCGGGCGGCGAGGTCGGCGGCGACCTCCTTCGCGTTGCGGCGCTTCCCGCCGATGCGAGACAGGGAAGAGAAGGTGATCGCGACGTAGGCGCGGATCGTGGCAGACCCGACCGGGTAGCTGCTCACGACCTCCGAGAGCATCGCTCGAGCGAACTCCGGCGCATCCGGGTCCATCGACCCCTCGACCTCCGAGCGCAGGCGCGTACCGGTGTCGGGGGCCGTCTCGACGGTGACGGAGGCGGCCTCGATGCCGGGCTCGTCTCCAAGGTTGGAGAGCCAAATGCCGTACTCCGCGACCTGGTTGTTGACCTGCTCCTGATCCACCAGCGCGGCGCCGTCCGGCTCGGTAGCGATTACGACGGTGTAGTGCTTGGTGGAGGGGACGTGCACGAGAGCGAATCGGCGCCCGTGCGAGTCCTCGTGCTCGGAGAGCTGCGACGCCGCAGCGAGTCCGGGGAGCTGGAAGGTGCCCCATTTCGCCCGACCCGCGGGACCTGAACGGTAGACGTTCGCTCCCTTGGCCTTCGTCCGCATCCAGTTCACGCGATTCACCGTCCTTCCGAGGGCGCTCTGCCCGTGCTTGTCCTTCACCGAAACCGTCAGCAAGATCCCGCCGAAGATCGCGGCGACGATCAGCGCGGCCACGAGGCCGGAGAACATCGACGCGATGATCGAGGAGAGGATGCCGACGAACAGCACGCCCGTGGCGAGCTGTCCGAGGCCGCCGAGTCCCGCAGTCTGCGGGCGACGCCAATTGCCGTACGTGCGCGGCGCCTCAGCGCTGCGCGTAGGAGTTGCCGTGCTCATCAGTTCCCGCTTCCGTTGCCGCCAGTGGCGTCGTCCGTGGCGGCCTTGACCGCCCCTGCTGCGTGCTTCGCGCCTTCGGCGGCCTTCCCTGCCACCGCAAGGCCGACACCGATCGGGCCTCCTGCCGCGGCTGCGGCACCACCGCCTGCCGCCGCACCGCCCGCTGCCGCACCACCGCCGGCCGCAGCTCCGCCAGCTGCGCCACCGCCTGCTGCTGCGCCGCCGCCTGCACCGGAGGCGGCCGGAGTCGCCGCGGGTGACCCCTTGCTGCCGGCGGAGGCGCTACTGCCGGACGGTGCGGAGCCGAAGCCACCGCCGCCGGGCGACCCTCCGCCCCCGCCGCTGTCGCCTCCGCTGCGCGAGCGGATTGCTCCGCTGGCAATCTCCGCCGCTCCACCGGCCGCGGCCGCACCGAGCAGGAGGCCTGCACCGCCACCGCCACCGCCCACCGAGGCGACAGCGGGGACGAGGAAGCGCATCAGCGCGGGCAGGGCCACGAGCGCGATGAGCATCAGCGCGAGGCCCGTGACGATCTGGAACAGCCCGGTCCCGTCCGACTTGAACAGATCAGTGCCGGTCATCCGGAACGCGATCGCGTAGACGATCGCCGCGGCGGGCTTGTAGAGGATGAAGGCGAGGGTCCAGGCCATCGTCTTCTTGAACCACTGCTGCCCGATTTCCGTATTGGTCGCGGCCGCAGCGATCGGGAAGATGCCGGCGAGGACGACGAGCATCGCGCCGCGGAACACCATGAGCGCGATCTGAACGTAGGTCATGAGCACGGCGAGGATGCCGAGGAGGAACAAGCCGATGAGGCCGATACCCGACGTTGCGGTCAGCGAAATCATCGCGAAGATGTTCGTGCCGAAGCAGTTGCTCTCACCGTTGGTGACGTCGCAGTCGGTGGAGTTGTTGAGGATCCAGATCGAGAAGGCGTCGCCTGCCTGCGTGGCGAGACGGATCACGACGAGTCCCGCGCCGGCGACGGCGATCAGCGTCAGTACCGACCGGGCGAGGGTGCGCAACTCGCCCGCACGCTGCGTCCAGACCATGCGGCCGGCGGCGACGAGGATCGACAGGATCGCGAGTCCTCCGGCGTACCACTCGAGCTGCCCTTGCACCCAGCCGACGACGCTCGAAGATTCGTTGAGGTGCAGCGCCAGGGGTAGGAACCCCGTGACGAGCGCTGAGGCGGAGGAGAGCAGGAAGACGGCGAAGATGATGACGCCGATGCGTCCCATGTGCGCCTCGCCGTCGCCGTGGCGGCGACGGGTGCTCATCATGACGCCGGCGATGATGAGCGACATGACCGCGAGGCCCGCCGCGACCCACGTCACGTAGCCGAGGATCGTCTCGAACGCTTCCGGCAGGGGCGGGGTACCGCCACCGTTAACGCCGCCTCCCCGGTCGACCACGGTCACCGGGGAGGGAACGTTCACCCAGAGGGTGCCGAGCGAGACGACCGCTTTGCCGAAGCCCTCCAAGATGTTGTTCACGAACTGCTGCAAGGCGTCGTTAGACGCCTTCGAGACGACTTCGCCGATGCCTGCTGATGACCAGCACACGACGTCCCACGCTGCGCAGGGCTCGCCTGCGGGTGGAGTCACTGTCATTCGGTACCTGCCCAAGGGATATAGCCGCCCAAGCTGGTGAGTGCGGTCGGACGGAACGGCGGCTGACCGTCAGCGGTCAACACCGACTTCCAGTCGCCGTCGACCCACGTCACGGGAGCGGGGAAGCTGAGGAGCTGATTGGTGTTAGAGCGGAAGGCGATGTCGATCGTGGCTTCGTCCGCGGTGTACGAGCTCACGCGGAAGCCGACGATCTGGACACTGCCTCCGGTGTTGCTCTGGGGAATGTCCGCGGCGATCGCGGCATCGCGACCAGCGCCAGGCGCGGTCTGGCGCTCGAGAACGGCGTCGGCCAGGCGCCCATCCGTTCCCATCGCCCAGAGGTTCGCCACCGAGAAGAGCGATCCTTCGACGGTGTGCGCGTAGCAGCTGCGCAGCCCGTCCTCTCCGATCACGCCGGGGCCGGCGGTGTCCGACGACGGTGCGGCCATCGTGCCGACGATGGTCCAGTCGGTGACAGGTGCCGTCGAGAGCGTTCCGCTCTCGTCGTAACCGGGAAGGTTGCAGACGCTTGCTGCGGCGGTGTCGGTTTCCGGTGAGGCGGTGACGGCGGGCGTCGCGGAGGTGGCGGGAGCACTCTGCCCGCCACCTCCGCCCAGGGACGTAATCGCGAGGAGGATCGCCGCCAGCACGAGGACTCCGAAGATGATGGCTCCGAAGATGAATCCTCGACTGGTGAACGGGTTGCGGGACTCCGTGTCGCTCATGACGTCGTGCCTTTCGTTGGTGATGCGGTCGGTTTCCTCCGGACGCTACGCGCCCATGAGGAAGCCGACGATCGTGAACGCGGCGGACACGATGATCACGCCGACGAGCAGGCGGCCGAGCCAGCCGCCGATCTCTCCGCCTTCGCCGCGGCGGGCGGAGACGGTCATGGTGACGCCGAGGATGATCAGGCCGACGACGGCGACGCCGAGGCCGACCCACTTGGCCCAGCCCATGACGGTGGTAAAGGCCTCGAACCCGGGGGGCATGCCGCCGGGTCCCGGGTCGGGCACGACGGCGCCGAGCGCGCCTGCGGTGGTGAGGATGTCGGTCGTCGCTGCGAGCAGGGACATGAGGTGCTCCGTTTCGTTGGTGGTGCTGGGGGGATCGACGTCGCGGTCGCGACGCCGAAGAGGTCCGGTTATCCGGTGGTGAGGGGTCCGTCCGCGAACCCCACGTCGAAGTGGAGGTGGTTCGGGGTATCGGTGAACTGAGTGATGTGCTCGTAGCTGGTCGAGCGGCACTGGATTTGGCCGGCCCGGGAGCCCTGGGGCACCTGCGGGTCCAGAACGGTGAGGAGTTTCAGCGCGTTGGGGTCGCAGCCGGTGGTGGCCGTGCCGTCGAAGGAGAAGAAGTCGACCGCGTGACCGCCGCCATTGATCCAGTGCGAGGAGCCGGTGCCTGCGCCCAGGAGCGAGCCGGTGCACTGTCGGTTGAGGTCGGAGACGCCGACCTTCCCGAACGTGTTCAGCGCGATGGTGATGACCTGGAGGATCCGGACGTCGATGCCGCAGTTCTCTTTGGCGGTCCCGGCGGCCATGTCGCGGATCTGCTGCGCGTAGCGGTCCTCGAGTAGGCGCAGGCGCCCCTCGTCCATCGCCGTCACGAGTCCGGCGGCGAGGGCCTGCGCGTCTCCGGACACGGCTACGCATCCACCGACCGGCGCAGCCGTCGTAGGCGTGGTGCTGGTCGGCGTCGACGGAACACTGACCGGTGCGCCGGTCGTCGCCGGCCCCGTCGTGCTGCTACCGAGCCCGTTCAGGTAGGTCATGATCGCCACGGCGTCGGCGCGGTACTTCGTGTAGTGGTTCGGGTCGGCGTTGCGCTGGACCTTGTTGATCGCGATGGAGGGCTCCATTGCCGGCCAGCCCTCGACGGCCACGAGGCGGTCGTAGAAGAAGCCCGCCGAGGTCGTCGGGTCCATGCGCTGCTCGACGGTGCCCCAGCTCGACTGCTGCTGGAACAGGCCGATCGAGTCAGCGACCGATCCGTCCGGGTTGATCGCGCCGTCGCCGTAGGTGATATTCACCAGCGAGGACTCCCCGATCGCCGTCTGGACACCGAGCGTCTGCCCGTCCGCGCCGAGCCCCTTCGCTGCACCTGCATTGACGATCAGTGCTGCGTTCACGAGCTGGTCGTGCCCGTAGGCCCCGACCTTCGCGTCCGCCGGGATCGCGGACACGTTGACCGGGCCTCCACCAGGTAGGCATGCGGCCGCGGCCGATCCGCCGAAGAACAGCACCCACAGCAGTAGCGCCACGGTGACGATCGGCACCATAACCGCCGCCAGTACCCCAATTCCCCCCTTCTGCACCGGCCTACTCCGAGGCCAGGGGGGTGATCTGCTCGACGCCCCAGGGCGCCGTCTCTACAGCACGGTGGACGTAGACCGAGTAGTCCCCAGCGTCGGTGGGCACCAGAACGCGAATGGTGAACGTGCCGTCGCCGTCCCGGACCCGAGCATCGCCGGTCAACGACGTGCAGGGCACGTTCATCGGATCGACCGTCTCGTAGGCGATCGCCGCTTGCTGAGTCAGGAACGGGTAGAGCTCCGCGATCCAGGTGTCGTAGTCGAGCGTCGGGCGGCAGAACGCCGTCACTGCCGAGGCCGCGAGGGCAAGCGCGTCGTTCTCGACTCCCGGAACGGGAACCGGCTCAGAGTCGACCGGAGCGGCGGCCGCAGTCGGCGTCGCCTCAGCCGTGCTGGCCGCAGTCGAGCCCGATGCAGAAGGGATCTGGGCGGTCGGCGTCGGTGCAGTTCGTGCTGTTTCGGGAGCAGCGCCCGAGCACCCTGCCAATGCGAGCACAGCCGCAGCGGCCATCGCGGCGCAGAGGCCGGTGCCGGTGTGCTTCGTGTGCTTCATGTCGTTGGTTCCCCTCGTTGCCTTCATCACAATCTAGTCCCAAACTGCCCGTTTGGACACTCGTAGATGCCCAAATGGGACACTGACTGTCTACACTGACGGCACGTCGGTAGCCGCCGACCTAGAATCGTGGTGTGGAGGTGGACTCAACGAACGTCAATGCCGTCATAGGCGAGGCCGTCAAGAGCGCCATCTACGACGCCGGTTTCAACGTGAAGGCCGCGGCTGAGCGAGCCGGCCTGCCCTACCGGACCGTCCTTCGGTACATCAAGGGAGAACGGGACATGCCTGTCCCTGTTCTTCTCGCGCTCGCGCACGCCACGAACGCCGATTTGGACTCGCTCGTGAAGCAGCTTCAGGGCCGAGTAGCCTTTAAGGAACTGGTCAGCTACGTCACAGACGGCGAATCCATGCCGACTGAGGAATCCAGCGCTCTACGTCCCGCCGAATTGGCGCGTCGTCTCTCACTGGTCTTCACTTCACGAGGCCTCGACGCCACTACCTCCCGCACCAGAATTTCCGAGATCCTTCTCCTCAGCGGGGCCTCGATCGATCGCCAGGAATGGGGCCTGCTCATGGCCGGGCAACTCCCCTCGGCACCACGAGTCGAAGTGCTCTTCGCCGTGGCCGAAGCACTCGACGTCGACCCCGACTACTTGCTCAGAGACGACCCCGAGCTGGTCGAGGCCGTGGAAGCCCGCCTCGGGTTCGACGGCACCATGCGCTCGCTCGGCATCGAGCGCGTCGCCGCCCGATCGCTCGGAACAATCGAGCCCGACGAGCTACGCGGCATCGCCGCCGTCGTGTCCGAAATCGTCACCGAGCTACGTCGATAGCCGGCCGCGCCGTCCTGTAGGGCCACGCAGCTCCGCTCGCGCCCGGAATGCCGTCTAAAGTGGATGAGCTTCTCCCGGCCAGGCGAACGGAGTCCATCGATGCCGTCAGACTCCACGGAACGAGGTCGCGGCCGGTGGCGGATGCTCCGCCGCAGTGGCCAAGGCCGCAGTGGATCGATCGTTCAGGCGGCCGACGAGTTCGTGAGCAGGCTCGGACTTCCGGCCGCCGCGACGTGGGACGATCTTCAATCGTCCGTCGAGAAGGTCTACGGCAAGCCGATCTATCTGATCGCCTCCGCCAGCGCTGACCTCAAATCAGTGACAGGGCTCTGGATCGACACAGCCGAGTTCGGCACCGTCGTCTGCCGAGAGAGCGACGAGCTCCACTACCAGAGCCAGAACGCGTGCCATGAGCTTGCGCACATCCTCTTCGTCTACGCTCCGGACGCCTGGTTCAGCGAGCAGATCCCGCGGCTGATCCATCCGGGCCGGCGGCACGGAGCCACACACCTCTGTGCCCCGACAGATGATCCAGAAAGCACAGAAGCGAAGGCGGAGATTGCCATCGAGGAAGTAGCTTTCGCGATGGTCCGCCGTATCCAGACACTCAATCGGACGAGCGAAGAAACGTATTTCGGATGATCCAACAGGTTTGCCTAGCGCTTCTCATTGCGCTGGTGCTTGTGCGGGCTCCTCGCGCCGCAGCGAAGCCCGCAGCGCGTCCCGCTTTCTGGGCCACGGTGAGCGGTGCCGTCGCACTCTCCACCTACGGATTCCCCATCCCCTTCTTCACATATGACGCGCTACTGGGTGGCACCAACGTCATCACCCTCGTCCGCGACCTGGCAGCAGCATCGGCCTTCTGGTTCTTCCGCGAAGCGCTCGGACGGCGCGCCGGCGGCGAAGGCCGCGTCGGCAGTCGGTGGGGCCTGGCGATCATGTTCGGCTCCTACATCGTGCCGTTCCTGCTGATCGGCAACCGGGGCCGCACAAGCGTCGACTTCATCATCGACCGCCTCGACCAGACCGCCGTCTGGCTCTACGGATCGGCCTACATGGCGACTCTCGTGTGGCTATCCGTCTCCTCGATCATCAACGCGCGTCGCAACTGGCGCGGGGTTCAGCTCGTCTTCATCACCGGATTCGCCATCACCACGATCGGCTGCTTGATCGAGATTGCCTTCCTCACAGCCTCTCACTTCGGCTACGGCGGAGACGCCTTCCGCTACTCCGCGTGGAACGCCGCTGAGATACCGTTCTTCCTCGGTCTTCTCATCATCATGCTCGGCATCGGGTGGACGGCGATCGTCGTTCCTCTCCGTCGCCGGATCGACGTCGCTCGAGCATCGAAGGCCGCCGTCCGACACGGCCTCATCGAGCGACCACCGTTCACGACCTACCTGAGCGACCGGCGATTGATCGCACACGCTCAACAGATCCTCGTGCTCACGAAGAACGCTGAGGTTCGCGGAGAGGGCGCGTTCACCTTTGACGAGAATGCAGCTGTCGCTCGGGTCCGCACGCTCATCGCTCCCGACCAGGCGTTCACTCCGCGAGTGATCGGCGGCGGCTTCCGGAAGGCCGCATAGCCGGTGAGCGCACTCTGGGTCGCGATCCCCGCAGTTGGTGTCGGCGTCGCCGGAGCCGCGGTCGTCGCCACCGTTGCGCGCCGTGTCATCCGACCGCAGCGCAGCCGCCCAACACCGATCGTCGCGGTTCCGACGCCCGATCGCATCGTCCTCGGTCCTACTCCGATCACGAAGCAGAACGGCAAGCTCGGCCTGCTCTACGACGACGAAACCCGCCACGCGGTCCTCGGTCCGATCCTGCGAAGCGGACCAGACGGGATCGAACGCATCCTCACACTCAATGCTGATGCCCCCTCCCCCACGGCCGGCTCCCTGAGTCGACCCATCGGGAATGTGTTCGCGACGGCCCGAGAACTCGACCCGGACGCCCGCGAGGTGACCGTCGAAACCGAGCTTGGACAGGCGCCTGCCTGGTTGTTTTCCGGCAAAGGAGACGCCGCAGACACTTGGGCGATCCACATCCACGGCAGTCTGTCCGGCCGAGACGCTGCCTTTCGCTCCGTGCATGCACTCAGAGGCACCGGCTACACCTCACTGGTGCCTTCCTTCCGCGGTGACGGAGAAGGCCCAACGGCGCCACTCAATGCGTTCACGCTCGGTCAGACCGAATGGGTCGACGTCGACGCTGCGATCGCGCTCGCTCTCGAGCGGGGAGCGCGCCGGGTCGTCCTCGTCGGCTGGTCCAGCGGCGCCTCAATGGCGTTGCGCCTCGCCACGAGCTCGTCGCACCGATCCAGAATCGCAGGCTTGATCCTTGTCTCCCCCGTCCTCAGTTGGCGCAACAGCGTGCTCTTCAGCGCCGCTAACGCCGGAGTCCCCCGTGTCGTCGCTGCGGCCGCCACATGGGCTCTCGGCGCCCGCGGTGTCAGTCGTCTACTGGGCTCACCAGTTCCTCTCAACTTCAAAGCACTCGACTGGATAGACGCAGCCGCACCACTACGCATACCGGTGCTCCTGATTCATTCGGGGGGTGATCGCACCACGCCGTTCAGCGACTCCCGTTCGTTCAGCAACGCGCACGTGAATGCGACGCTGATCGCCAGCGACCCCGCCGGCCACGCCCTCGAATGGAACGCCGATCCAGAGCGATTCGAATCCGCCGTTCGCTCCTGGTGCAACAGCGCCATTTAGATTCTGCATGAGAATCAAGATAGCCAGATACCTATATAGGTATCTGGCTATCTTCGAGGGGCTCGGGCTCAGCTGAGCGGGTTCCGGTCGCGGTACTCGCTCAGGGCCGTTTCCACGATGTTCTTCTTAGTGCGACCGGTCGCGGCTCGCAGGTCTTGGACGTAGTACGACAGCTCGGCATCGACGTCCACATGCAGAACCTCCGTGGGCTGCTTCCGCGGCGGCGTGGCCGCCGTGCCCGCATTCGCCCGCGATACCGGGGCTGCTACCGGCGCCGGTGCGGGCGTCGGAGCCGGACGAGGCTTGGACGCGATCGGGTCGCTGCGGTCGGGCGCCGGCTGTGCTCGGCGCGGGAGGCTGGCGGGGCGATCTTCGTTCGTCATCGGATGACCTTTCGTGCGAGTTCACGGTATGCGGCGGCGACGGGTGCGCCCTTGCGGAAGTTGCCGTACCAGTCGTGCGAGTACCGGACCTCTCCGACGATGGTCCGGTGCGGGACGAGCGGAGTCAGGAGAAGCCCCGTCTCTCGCATCTGCTCGATGCTGTGCGTAGCCTCTCGCGGCGTGATCGTCTCCTTGTAGCCGCCAACGATGATGCCGGCCTCCTCGACCGCTGCGCGGTCGCTGAGGTCGTTGTAGCGGCGCACACTCTCCTGTGCACCAATGAATCCGTCCACGCCGTCAGCGGTGGGCGTGGCGGCGTAGATCACTGACTCCGCCGCCGTCAGGGCGTTGTAGATCAGCGACCCGCCCTGGCGGTTCGGGCAGTCGATGATCGCGAGGTCCGCAGGCACATCCTCGAGCGAGTCCGCCAAGCGATGCCCGACTTCTCCGGGATCGTCCGTTTCGCGTGCGCTCACGCTGCGGTCGGACGGGATCACTCGAAGGTTCGAGTGAAAGGGCGAAGGCACGGCGAGCTCGTCCGCCCATCCCCTCGGGTCGGCGTTACCCAGGATCGCTCCGACGTCGAGCCCGACGTCGACGGGCTGCGCGTCGAGCCACTTCGTGGTCGCGCCACGCGGATCCAGGTCGATCAGGATCACCCGCCGCCCCTCCTCGGCCGCCACCATCGCCAGGGAGACCGCGGTGGTGCTCTTCGTCGCACCGCCGCTCTCGCTGTAGATCATCATTGTCTGCATGCCGCAAACCTATATGGCTATCTATCCACCTAGCAAACTACCCAGATACCTATATAGGTATCTGGGTAGGACTCGCCCGGTATGAGCACCCGATCCCGCTCGGTGCGCGGGCTGGGAGCGAGTGTCGGTGGGGCCGACCTACACTCGGACGCATTCGAACATATGTTCGATGAGACGAGGAGGGGGCCGACCATGAGCGTGACCGTTGTGGAGCGCATCGCGACTCCGGCCTCGGACGCCGTCGCCGTCGCCTTCCTCGTCACCAGTGACGCGGTGGCTGCCGGGTTCCCGTCGCCGGCACAGGACTACTTCGACGGGTCCCTCGACCTCAACGACCACCTCATCCGGGACAAGACCTCGACGTTCATCGTCCGCGTCTCGGGCGAGAGCATGACCGGCGCGGGCATCAGCGACGGCGACGAGCTCGTGGTCGACCGGTCGATCACGCCGACGCACGGGAGCGTGGTCATCGCGATCCTCGACGGCGAGCTGACCGTCAAGCGCCTCGAGCTGCACCCCGGGGGAGTGGTGCTGCGGGCGGAGAACCCGGAGTACCCGCCGATCCACGTCGCCGAGCTGAGTGACCTCCAGGTGTGGGGCGTCGTCACGGTCTGTCTCCACCGGCTGCACCGTGCGCTCTGAGCGGCGCGTCGGCCTGGTCGACGTGAACAGCTTCTACGTCTCCTGCGAGCGGCTATTCGACCCCAAGCTCGCCGGCCGGCCCGTTGTCGTCCTCTCGAACAACGACGGCTGCGTGGTCGCCCGCTCCGACGAGGTGAAGCAGCTCGGCATCGAGAACGGCACCCCCTGGTTCAAGATCGAACCCCTGATCCGCTCCGGCCGTCTTCCGGAGGTCATCGCCCGCTCGAGCAACTACGAGCTGTACGGCGAGCTGTCCGCCCGCGTGATGGAGCTGCTGGGCCGATACTCCGCCTGGCAGGAGGTCTACTCGATCGACGAGAGCTTCCTCGGCGTCGACGGCGACGTGGCGGAGCGGGCGAAGATCGGCCGCGCGATGCGCGCCGCCGTCGCCAAGAACGTCGGCCTGCCCGTCTGCGTCGGGTTCGGGCCGAGCAAGACGCTCGCGAAGTTCGTCAACAAGGGCGGAGCGAAGAAGCACCCGCGCCTCGGCGGGGTCTGCGACACCGACTGGTACACGCCCGATCAGCTCGACGCGCTCATGGCGTCGCAGCACGTCACTGAGCTGTGGGGAGTGGCCGGCCGCACCGGGAAGCGCCTCGCGGAGCTGTCCATCCACACGATCCGGGACCTGCGCGATGCCGACCCGGCGCTGATCCGGAAGAAGTTCTCCGTGGTGCTGCAGCGCTCCGTCTACGAGCTGCGCGGGGTCGACTGCATCCCGCTCGAGGCGGCCCGCACCGTCCGGGATCAGCTGATCTTCTCGCGCTCGTTCGCCACTCCGGTGACGACGATCGCGGACATGGAGCAGGTGCTCTCCGTCTACGCGCAACGCGCCGCGCACCGCCTGCGCGCGCAGGGGTCGGTGACGAAGACGATGAGCGTCTTCGCGTCGACGTCGCCGTTCGCGGACGCGCCGTACGAGTCCGCCGGCGGCCTCGCCGGCTTCCCCGTGCCCACCGACGACCCGGTGGGTATCGTCAAGGCCGCGATCGCGACGTTGCGCCCGCGGCTGCGCGAGGGCGCCCGCTACGTGCGGGCCGGCGTCATCCTCACCAACCTGTCGCCGAAGGACTCCCACGCCTTCCTCGACGTGTTCGATACGGCTTTCGACTCCAAGGGTCTGGGCGCCACGATCGACGCCGTGACGAAACGCCACGGCCGCTCCGCGGTCGGACTGGGCCTCGCCGGGATCCGCAAGGGGCCGGTCTGGACGATGAAGCGCGAAGCGCTCTCGCTGCGCGCCACGACCCACTGGGCCGAGCTGGCGACCGCTCACGCCCGCTGACTTCTATCGGCGGCCAGCCTCCTCAGATAGAATGTTCTATAGGAGGTGGTTGCCGTGTCGATCATTCAGAGGCCCGATGGGGAGACCATCCGCAAGCTGCGCAGCTTGCAGGTCGTAACGCGGGTGTCATATCTTCGCGCGCTGCGCCGCGCTGCGGAGGACACCACGCAGAGGCAGCTCGCGCAAGAAATTGGAATCTCACAGCCCTCCGTCAACAGCGCATTGAAGTCCGCGGCCGCAGTGTCGGACGTGCGGCCCGGATTCTCTGGCGCAACGCCTTACGAGATTGCTCAGCGCTACGACGCGGGGGAGCTGACGAAGGAGCAGGTCATCGATGAGCTCGGCCGTTGGTCCTACCGTCCGGGGTCAGCTAGCGACGGCTACGACTGGACGACCGCGGACGCGGGAGAGTTTGCAGAGGTGCGACGCGCTCTGAGTGAGCACCTCATCGACGTCGACACATACGACGAGATCCTGGACCGCTACAGCGAGCAAGGTCGGTGACTGGGGAGGACTCGTCAGCGATCGCCAAGCACCGCGAGACAGTGCGTGCATGGGCGCGAGCGGGCGGGCCGCTGAGCCCCAAGAGCGAACACGCGACGGTGAACAACCGAGAGTGGTTCCGGCTCGGCGCCGACCAGGATTACGAGCCGCGTGGTGCGCGGCAACAACTACACGACCGCTTTGTGGCCGACTACCGCGCACAATTCCCTGACGTGCGCCAAGAGCGGAAGGCGATCATCCTTGCCGGCCCGCCTGGTGCCGGTAAATCGACCGTTCTCCGAGACGTGCTCGGCACCGACCGCAACGCCTGGCTCACCATCGACGCCGACGAGTTCAAGCGGGCGCTGCTCACCGAAGCGATCAAGGACGGCACCTACGACAGCACGATCCTGCCGCCCGAGGTCCGCGCCGCCGAGGCAGCGGGGGAGAAGTTCTTCCCGCTCGAGCTGGCCTCGCTCGTGCACGAAGAGTCTTCCATTCTCGCTATCCAACTCCGCGACGCGGCCATTCGGGACGGCCAGAACGTCGTGATCGACACCGTGCTCTCTTCGCCCGAGAAGGCGGTCGAGCTGGGGCAGCGGTTCGCGGCAGCCGGCTACAGCGTCGAAGTGATCGACGTCGAGGTGCCGTTCGAGCTGTCGGAAGCGCGGATCGCCGGCCGCTGGCAGGACTCCTACGAACGCGCCCTCGCCGGCGCCGACGAGCTCGGCGGTCGATGGGTGCCCAGCGAGTACGCCAGGAACGTTTATGCCGGCCCGGGAGGTCGGTCCCTCCCTGAGTTCGCCGCCGAGCAGCTGGCCGATACCGGCTCCACCGTGATGCGATTCCGCCGCTACAACACCCCCGCGGAAGGGCAGCCGCGCACTGTCGAGGTCGACAAGTCGCGCACTGCGTTCGGGCGCCCTCTGATCGACACCGCCCTCGCGCAGGCTCAGGCGACCGTCTCTCGCAGCTTCTCCACCACGGCGCTGACCACGGCGCCCGAGCGCGGTGACCGAGCGATCCCGGCCACCTCACCGACGCCAGCGCCGGACCGCGGCGACCGCGGTCGCTAGAGCGGCGTCGTCACCACTTAGAAAACCTGTCCACCAGGTCGACGTCGATCGAGGAGGTCCGCGGGTCCAGGCCGTCGGCCGTCTCGTCGGGGGCGTCGATGACGTCCAGGAACACGGCAGTCGCGGGCGTCACGAACGCTGAGGTCGTTCCGCGCGACGTCGGGATCTCTACGAAGGCGCCGCCGGCGGCCGCCGCCTGTTCGAGGCGCTGCGTGAGCCCGACGCGATCGACGTCGACCGGCAGCGAGAAGTGGCGCGGTCCGATAGTCAGCTCGAGCAGGTGCATGGGATTCCCGTCGTCGGCCGCTTGCCTACCAGGTACCCATCCTCCCGCGTCCTAGACGCTTCCGAGCCCGTTCCGGGGGCGCGAGATGCCCTCGCGCAGCGGCGCCGCGCGCCGCAGGTTGGAAGCCGCCACGGCGGCCCGTTCCACCTGTTTTCTTCACCTCTCCGCGGTTTCAACCTATTTCGCTCCACCGGCTGCGTGCCACCGATCCCGAACGCGGTCGCTGCGCTCCCTCACATCGCTCGTGATCGGCGTCACTCCGCCGCCTCCACTCAAACGGTCTTCCCCGCCGGAGAGGCAAAGAAAAACGATCAGCCAGAGGGAGACACACCATGAGCCAGCAGCGCGGCACCCGTACCGAGGTCATCAAGAGCGAGTACCACGGACCCGGAGCGGACGGGATCAGCCGGACCGCCCGTCAGGTGGTCATCGTCGGCGCCGGTGGCCGCGACCCGGTGACCGAGCAGACCCCGGCCGTGCACCTGGTCACCCGCGAGGGCCGCGCGGGGCTTCCCGGGGTGACGCTGCAGCACTTCGAGCCCGTGGAGGCGCTGCCCGCGGATCGCGTCGGCTACATGGCCTCCGGCGCCTACGTCGTCGTTCCGGTCGACGTCGCGCGAGCGCTCGACCTGTTCCCGGCCGCGTACGCGCTGCACGACCGCAGCGAGACGCCCGCCGACTACCGCGACAACGACTGACCCCCCCCGAACCGAGAAGGAGAACCGACATGCTCACCATCACCCACACGCCCGAAGCCGGAACGATCATCGAGGGCACCAGCCGCGGGGACGGCACCGCCGAGATCCTGAAGGCGTCCGGCTGGCGCTGGGGCCGCTCCATCGGCGCCTGGTACGTCCCGCAGTCCCGCGACCGCCTGCCGAAGTGGTGGACCATCAACCGGGCCGCGACCGCCCTGCGCGACGCCGGACACGAGGTCACGATCAAAGCCGAAGAGACGTTCCGCTCGACCGCCGAGGCGGAGGCGGCGACTATCGAGCGCCAGGCCGCCCGGGTCGACGCGCTCGACGCGAAGGCCGAGCGCCGCGCCGCGGACGCCGATACCGCCGACGCGGCCGCGCGCCGCGCGTTCGACCGGCTCCCGGAGGGTGGCGAGCCGATCAAGATCGGCCACCACTCCGAGACGCGGCACCGCAACGCGATCGAGAAGGCCCACAACGCGATGGGCCGCAGCGTCGAGGCCGACCGCGAGGCCACCCGCGCCCGCGCCCGCGCCGACGTCGCCGCCGGGACCACCGAATCCCGCTACGCGCCGGGAATGGTGGCCCGCCGCATCGACCGGCTCGATACCGACATTCGCGGCTGCACGCGGAAGATCGAGGGCAGCTCGCACAACTTCGGTGGCGGCTACATCGAGACGACCGCCCCCGCGACGGGCGCCTACCGGGAGCGGCTGCTCACCCAGCGCGCGCAGCTCGAAGACCAGCGCGACTACTGGACCGCCGTCCGCGAGGCGCAGGCCGCGGCCGGACGGGTCACGATCCACAGCCGCGACACGATCGCCAAGGGCGACATGATCAAGCACCGCTTCGGCTGGCACGTCGTTACCCGCGTGAACCCCAAGAGCGTGACTGTCGCGCTCGACTGGAACGACGGAACCCGCCCCTACAAAGTCGCCTACGCCGACGTGCAGGGACACCACACCGCCGCTGAGGTGGAGGCAGCCCGAGCCGCCGCCACCGAGACGGCCGCCGCGAGCTGATCGAGCGAGGGCTACCTACCTATATAGGTAGGTAGCCCGTGAGGGGCGGGCCCCTCACGCTCCCCGGGGATCCCGTTCCGGGAGGCGCGAGCTGCGCTCGTGCAGCGGCGACGAAGCGCCGCCTAGAGGTCGCCCGGCTGCGCCGGCCGCCGTTGGTCGCCCTACGGGCTCACACCCTTTTTTGCCGTGAAGCCTTCGGCGGCTCCCTCCGCTTCGCTGCGGTCGTAGCTACCTACGGGCTCCGTTCAAGTGGCTGCGCCACCGGCTCCTCCGAGACTTTCGGCACGCGGTCGCTGCGCTCCCTCACATCGCGCCGAAACTCTCTCCACCGCCGCCCTGCGGGTTGCACTGCGCCCTCCGGTTGCTAAGGCGGAGAACCGCCTTGACGGCAAAAAAACGATGAGGAAGAGGAAGAACATGCAGCAGATCACCACCGTCAGCACCTTCGTCCCGGCCACGAACGAGGACGGGATGCAGAGCCAGTTGCGCCGGATCGCCGAGCGCGACGTCGACCTCTCAGGTCTGGCACGCAACGGGTGGGCGCTGGCACACACCGCCACGATCCCCGGCCCCGAGGGCGTCATGTTCGTGGACACCCTCACCCGCACCGAATCCTGACCCGCACCACCACCGAGGAGCAAACGCCATGTCCGACACCATCACCACCAGCCCCGCGGCCGAGGAGCCGACCCTCCTTGACGCGGTGGCCGAGTTCGCGTCCGTGTTCTCCCACGGAGACACCGCCGACGAGCTGGCCGTGCGACTCAGCTGCGCCGAGGTCGACGCGCTGGCCGGACTCCTGCGAGCATTCGGACGAGATGAGGCCGCGGACCTGTGGATCGCGGAGCACGCGAGCGACGACGACGAGGGCGACGCCCACACCCCGGAAGGAACCCACCGATGAGCGAGCAGCAGCAGACCACGCCCGACCCGGCGGCGACCTACCAGGCGGCCGTCGCGGCCTTCGCGGCCACGCTCTCCAACCCGGCCGTCACGGAAGCGATCGCTCCGACGCTGCCGTGCTGGCGCGCGACGGGCATCATCGACCTCCTCACCCACGCCGGACACACCGACGCCGCCGAGAAGTGGGCCGAGCTGCACGCCTGGTCCCCGGTCAACGACGAGCACGACCCGCATCGCGGCGACCGGTGGGACGACTGATGCTCACCGTCTACTCGAAGCCGTCGTGCGTGCAGTGCACCATGACTTACCGGGTGCTCGAGAAGAAGGGCATCGAGTACACCACCGTCGACATCACCACCAACCCCGCAGCGCTCGCGTACGTCACGGAGGAGCTGGGCTATTCCGCCGCCCCCGTGGTCGTCGCGAGCGACCAGGACCACTGGTCGGGCTTTCGCCCCGACCTCATCGAGAAGCACGCCGCATGACCGGCCCGAACGTCACTGGCGACGACTACCGGGCCGGGTACCTCGCCGGACAGGCCGACCGGCAAGGCGAAGTCGACTGGCTGGAGAACGAGGCCGACCGGCTCTACCGCCTCGCC